>NZ_JBWVSU010000004.1:0-254382 GCF_056642055.1 Acinetobacter sp. 129952
TCCCCTGCTTTCTCCCGTAGGACGTATGCGGTATTAGCATCCCTTTCGAGATGTTGTCCCCCACTAATAGGCAGATTCCTAAGCATTACTCACCCGTCCGCCGCTAGGTTAAGTAGCAAGCTACTCTTCCCCGCTCGACTTGCATGTGTTAAGCCTGCCGCCAGCGTTCAATCTGAGCCATGATCAAACTCTTCAGTTTAATACTATGTAGTGCCTTAAAGGGCACCAATCTTGGCTCATCAATTTTCTGACAAATATTTCTCAAATAAACTTCGAGTAATTTCTACCATCAATCAATGAAAATAATTTCGATCAATCAACCAGTAAAAATCCACACAAGTTGTTCTTCATAATCTCTTAATGATCTTTCTTAAAACCTCATCAGTTTTAAGCTCCAACCCAATCATTTAACGTTTTGTTTCATGCATTGCGTTGGTGTGCTGCGTATTCTATACAGTTTCAAAACGAGCGCAAGGGATTTTCTTAAAAATATCCAAAAAAACCAACCATACGTTTATTTTTTAATCTAAAAGGCTATTTTTAACACTTTTTTTGCGTTTTTCTAGCTAATTCCGCATGAAAAGTTTAAGCAAATGTTAATTTTCCAGCCCTCATCTCATAAAAAAAGATCACCCTAATGGTGATCTTTTTGATTCTTCATCAAAATATTTTAATTTGCCTGCTCAGCCAGCCAAGTCATAAATTTTTGACGCTCAGCTTTAGAAGCCTTTTGCCATAATTGAATCAGCTGCTGATCATTCTGGTCTGCTGACTGAGTATATACAGCTGCCGGTTGATGAACTGGTGTCGCAACTTGAGTCGTCATATCTAATTTTTTAGTCAACACGCGATTTCCAAACCATGGTTTCGCTGCATCTTTAGTGCCCGCCTGCTGGACTAAGAGCTGATTTTTCGCATCATATAGACCAATAATGGGCTGATCTTTATATTTTTGCGCTGCATCAAAATCTTTAGGCGCCTGAATGAGTGCTAAACGATAAGTTTCGCCATCTTTAAGGCTGGGTGTTTTTACCGTAACCACACCCGACTTTAAAATGTCATGTGAATTGTCTGAATGCTGGAAAAATTCGTTATAGCGTACACTGATCGCATTTACACCTGCATCCAAGCTATAAGTCTGATTAGAACGCAATAGACCCGAGTTCACCTCCTGATCATTTACGGCAACAATTTTTATTTCTTCAGGTACTGTGACGGTCACTGCCGAAAAAACTGATGTGCTAAACAGAAACACTGCTGCAGTTGCCGCAATACGTAAATCCATATCCTTTACTCATTTTTGGTTGTTTATTAAAAATTAGCCGCACTATGCCTCGTCTAAATGACAATCTTATGACAAAGGCTGGAGTGATACAGCCTGTGTTCTTAGCATTTATTTGGCTAAATATACCCCATCATATCCAAATACAACTCTAAGACATAAAAAAAGAAGCATCAAAATGCTTCTTTTTTTATGATCTAAAATCATTTATGCAAAAGTCTTAAAGCGCTCTGCATCATCCATAAAGGTTTTTTCACCTGCAGGAGCTTCAATCGAACCAAATACCAGTTGAGCACGAAGTTTCCAGTGAGATGGAATCTCGAAAGTTTGTGCAACTTCTTCATCAATAATTGGATTGTAGTGCTGCAATGAAGCACCGATATTTTTTTCTGCCAAAGCGGTCCAGGTTGCAAACTGTGCAATAGCGGAAGAATGCTCAGACCAGACCGGGAAGTTATCTGCATAGAGTGCAAACTGCTCTTGCATCGACTTCACCACATTCTGATCTTCATAAAACAGAGCGGTTCCATAACCTGCTGCAAAAGCATTGATCTTGCTATTGGTTGATTCAAATGCATCTGCTGAAACAAGGTCACGTAAAGTTTCACGTACAATATGCCAGAAGGTATCATGTGATTGACCAAATAAAATCACCACACGCGAGGTTTGCGAGTTAAAAGATGACGGACTGTGCCTCACCGCATCTTTAATGATTTTCTCAATTTCTGCTTGATCCAGCTCTACATTTTTTCCAATTGAATAAATGCTACGGCGTTGTTTGATTTGATCTAAAAATGCCATGAATTCACCTCTATATATTTTGGTTATTAAAAAATCGATAAAGTCATACTACGTGCTTTAAGCACCCAAGACAGGTGCATTTCGATAACAATGTGTTTTATTTATAGAACAATCAGATTTAGATCTGAGTAGCGTATTTGTATCTGATTTTATCCGCAGCTTCCATGCTGTCACATATAAAGTGTTCTATAAACTTTTAATTAAATACTTTGAAACGATGCTGATCCGGTTTTTGTAATTTTTCTGCTACTGTTTGTTCAATTGACCCAAAGCAAAGTTGTGCGCGTAACAACCAGTTCTTTTCAATCTGAAAATGCTCTACGACCCTTTCATCAATCAGTGGATTATAGTGCTGTAAGGATGCCCCTAAGCCAGAATCTGCCAGCGTCGTCCATACGGCAAATTGCGCCATACCGGAAGTTTGTTCCGACCATGCTGGAAAATCCTCACTATTTAATGGCATTTTCTTTTGTAATTGTTGAATCACGGCTTGATCTTCATAAAATAAAACCGTGCCATAGGCCGCAGCACATTGATTCAACTTGATTTCAATTCCTTCGTAAATATGTGCCGGCATATACTGACGCTGCACCTGTTTCACAATTTCCCAGAATTGATGATGAGAATCTGCAAATAACACCACAATGCGCGTAGTTTGAGAATCATAAGCCGAAGGGCAACTGCGCACTGCTTCCTGAATGATTTCGCCAAGATAAGTCTGACTATAATGTACCCGCTTACCGAGTTGATCGATACTACGGCGCTTTTTCAATTGATCGACAAAAGTCAGTTCTAAATCACCATTCAGTTTATTTTTTCTTGAGAATTTAAAATCCTTGGTTATATCGCTTGTTAATACCTGACCAATCTTATTTAGCAATGCCATTTTCTACCCCACAACAAACAAGCCAAATCAGCTTAGAGAATCCCCTACAATTATAAGGCCTTTATTAAGATAGGCAGATTTAGTGGTGGTTTTGCTGTTGATTTTTACAACACTCAAACCAGCCAAAAACAACAAACTCCGCACTTGGCGGAGTTTGTGTGAAGCATTGCGCATTATTTATTTTTCAGTTTCAAATAATGCAGCAACAAAAGATTTGGCAGAGAATGGACGCAAGTCATCAATTTTTTCACCCACACCAATAAAGCGAATCGGCACATGAGTACGACTGGCGATATTAAACAGTACCCCACCTTTGGCAGTACCATCAAGTTTGGTAATAGTTAAGCCCGTCAAGCCTACCGCCTCATCAAACATCTCGACCTGATTAATAGCATTCTGACCAGTACCGGCATCGACCACCAACATCACTTCATGAGGTGCAGTGGCATCAATTTTCTGCATTACACGTTTTACTTTAGTCAATTCCTGCATCAAATGACCTTTGTTATGCAAACGGCCCGCTGTGTCTGCAATCAATACATCCACACCTTTGGCACGCGCACTTTCAAAAGCATCGAAAATCACTGAAGCTGAGTCAGCACCATGACCCTGAGCAACAACCGCAATATTATTACGCTCACCCCAGATCTGGAGCTGTTCAGTTGCAGCCGCACGGAAAGTATCGCCTGCTGCCAACATGACGGTCTTGCCTTCACCTTGCAGGCGCTTTGCCAACTTGCCAATGGTAGTCGTTTTACCGACACCATTCACACCAACTACCAGAATCACATAAGGCGATTTATTCGGATCAATATGCAGCGGTTTTACCCGTGGTGCCAATAAAGCCACCAGTTCTTCCTGAAGCGCTTTATAGAGTGAATGCGAATAGATCAAATCACCACGTGCCGTACGTTCAGTCAGGTTAGCGATAATGGTCTTGGTGGCTTCCACACCGATATCGGCCACCAGAAGCTGCTCTTCGACTTCTTCTAATAATTCATCATCAATTTCTTTACCACCGATCAGGATATTTACCATCCCATCGGCAAGGTTTTTACGGGTTTTGGTTAAACCCACTTTCATACGGCTAAAGAAGCCACCTTTCGCCGCAGAATCTTCATTTTCAGTTTCTGTTTCGACAGGTGCAGAAACTACAGCTGTTTCGCTTGGCGTTTCTATGATAGGCACATTAACCGCAGGTAAGCTCGGTAATGTGACATCATCATCTCCGATATCAGCATCAATCAAAAATTTGTTTTGCCCATTAGATTGCTGTTGCATGCCGAATCCTTGAAAAGCATTGCGTTAAAAACCCAGATTCTACCATAACTTGCCTGCTTTGCAGCTAGCAATGCAAATGCTGGACAAACATACCAAAAAGCTACAGCTCTCGGTTGCTTTCAAGCACGCATTTATTAAAAATAACTCTAAATACAAACGCCTATTTCAGGAGATCTAGTGTTCATCACCTTTTTGACTATCTCCTCTTTCTCGCAAATGATCAAACAGACGCTTTATCCACTCGGTGCAGCAGTCTTGCTTAGCCTGAGTTTTAACTCGGTTCAGGCACAAACCCGAAGCGAATTGTCACGGACTACTTTTGAAACCACTTTAAGTAACGGTTTAAAAGTCATTATTCGGGAAGACCATCGTGCGCCCATGGTAATGACACAAATTTGGTACAAAGTCGGCAGTAGTGATGAATCCGGAAATATTCTGGGGGTATCCCATGCACTTGAACATATGATGTTCAAAGGCACTCATAAAGTCCCAAATGATGAATTTACCCGTCTTAGCCGGATTTATGGCGGCAGTATCAATGCGGCCACCTTTACCAATTACACCAATTATTATCAGCTTTATCCTAAGGCCTATTTTCCTATGGCCCTGGAACTTGAATCTGACCGGATGAGTAATTTATTACTTCGACAGCAGGACTTCGAGCCAGAAATTAAAGTCGTCATGGAAGAACGGCGCCAGCGCACCGATGACAATCCGCGGGCGCAAGCCTTTGAACGGTTTAAATGGATCAGTTATCCGACCAGCCACTACCGTCAGCCGGTGATTGGACACATGAAAACTCTGAATAATATTCAGTTGAATGATGTCAAAAAATGGTATCGGGATTGGTACAGTCCGAATAATGCCATTCTGGTGATTGTTGGAAATGTAGAATCTGAAGCTGCTTTGGCTCAGGTACAAAAATATTTTGCTGACATTCCCGCACGCCCAACACCAGCACGCAATGATGTACTGGAGTTTGAACGCTTAGGCTATCGGCATATGGAGATTAATAGCAATGTTCATGTGCCCAATCTGTACATGACCTGGAATGTAAAATCCCTTGGCACTGCCAAAAACCCCCAAGATGCTTATGCCTTGACCATTATTCGCAGTCTTTTGGACAGTGGCTTTTCTTCGCGCCTGCAAGACCGATTGGTACGTGATCGTAAAATTCTGACCTCTGTCAGCGTTTCTTATGATCCCTATAATCGCGGCGACAGCCTGTTTGGTATTTCTGCCTTACCTGCGCCGGGCATCTCTTTGCAAGAAGCACAACAAGCAATTCAGGATGAAGTGGATTTACTTAAAACTACAGCGATGACCCAACAGGAAGTGGATCGTATCAGTACCCGCTTTATTTCCAATTTGATCTATAGCCAGGATGATATTGCCGGACAAGCCAAAATGATTGGAAATCTAGAGGTCAATGGCTTGAGTTATCGCCTGATGGATGAATTACCGAAACACTTTGAAAGTGTCAGCGTTCAGGATATCCAGCGTGTCGCAAACGCCTATTTTGTACGTGAAAATCTCAGCACGCTTTATCTCTCTCCTGAACAAAACACCCAGCAACGGGGATTATAATGCTTCAACTTCGTTCATTTTTGCTTATTTCAATTTTAAGTCTTAGCTCGGCTACCCATGCAGAAAACTATCTGGATCCCCAGCCTAACCAAAATGATAATCCGAGTCAGTTACAGTCTATCCCTTTGCTGCAAAGCTTAAAAAATATTAATCAGCAACGGGATTTTCAGGCGCCTTATATTCATGATCTAAACAATCGCTACAAAGTACGCACGCTGTTTGTTGAAACGCAAGATCTTCCCATGGTAGATATCCAGCTGACCTTTAATGCCGGTTCGGCCCGTGATCAGGAAATTGCCAAAGGCCTATATGGTCTATCCAATATGGCAGCCAAGTTGATGCGTGAAGGAACCGACAAATATAGCGCCAATCAGGTGGCGGAAGTTTTTGACCAAACCGGAGCACAATTCAGCGTACAAGCCTATCGGGATATGTTTGTGGTTCGTCTGCGTACGCTTTCAGACCCGGAAAAACTGGAACCCGCATTGGGCATGCTGATGGAGGTTCTCAAGAATGCATCATTTAAACCATCCAGCATTAATCTGGCTTTAAGCAATACCCAAGTGGGACAAAAACAGCTGCAGGAAAATCCAAGCCGACTCATGGATATCCGTTTTTATCGTGCCCTATATGGTCAACACCCTTATGCAGAACCAATCACTGGTACCCAAGGCAGTACCAAGAAAATTAACGCAGAATTATTGAAAAAATTTCGTGATCAGTTTTTGGTGGCGCAAAATATGAATATTTCCATTACTGGAAAACTCAGCCCGAAACAGGCACTGGAACTGTCTGAACGCATTGCCGGTAATTTACCCCAAGGGCAAAAAGCAGTGCGATTGCCACAACCTGAAACTCAATCTGGTTTTGAAGTGGTACATCTACCCTATAACTCGTCTCAGGCGCATGTCACCTTTGGGCATTTAGGCCCAACTCGCTTTACTGAAGATAAACTGGCTTTAGAGGTCGCCAATCGCATGTTTGGCGGTAGCGGATTTAATGCGGTATTGATGCAGGAACTGCGGGTGAAACGTGGTTTTACTTATGGCGCTTATAGTTCGTTGAGCTTTAGTCAGGCACCCGGCGTATTCAGCTTTAAGTATTCTACGCGTCAGGATCAACTGCTAGATAGCATTCAGGTCGCACATCAAGCATTTATCAACTTTGTCAGTCAGCCTATTGATACTCAGCGTCTGGAAGAAACTAAAGCAGGAATGTTGCGCGCCTTTCCTAATAATTACAGCAGTAATGCCACCATTAATGCCCAGCTAGGCAATATAGGTTTTTATAGTGAGCAAACTGATTATTTATCCAGTTATCCAGAACGCTTGGCTAAAATCACAGCGGCAGATGTACAAAATGCAGTGCGCAAGCATTTTCATCCTGATCGCTTAACCCTGGTCGTTGTCAATAAAGAACTGGATCAAAATGCTTTGAAAATGCGTTTGGAACAGAATTTAATGGATGCCAATTATTACTTACCAACAAATCCTATGCCTAAGGCATCTCCACAGAGACCGGCGGAAGCTGACGTGCCCGAAGCGATTCCTGCTGATAAGCCTGCATCAATTTAAGGTACTGCCCACGACGGATATGCTGCTTCTCTAACAAGGCGAGTGCCATATCTTGGGTTTGGGGAAGGTTTTGCTGTTTAGACAGTTGTTGAATCTGGGTGACTTGGGAAAGGCTAAGCGGACGATATAGAGCAAATGCGGCTAAAAGTAGAATGACCGCAATAATAAAAATAACCACACTGTTATAAATCTGTTCCAGTTTGATTCTGCTGAAAAATTGGCTTAGTTTTTCTGTATCTATAGACATACACTACCTCAGGTTAGAGGTAGTGTATGGTCGTAGTTACATAAGTTCAAGTCAGCGCACTGAATATTCACAAGAGCTGAATCCTGCTATTTTGGGCATTAATTCATTATTCTGGTAATAATTGTTGAATACAGCACCAATGCAACAACAAGTAATACCAGTGCAATTGCAAATTTACTTAAACCGGCTTCTGCTTCAGGCGGATGTAAGCGATCCTCATCTGCAATGCGGACCAGCTCACCATTATAGAGTTTATAAAACTGCTCACGTTGGTTTTCGTCCAGCGCCCGGGTAAAGTCGTAGACTTCTTTACGTTGTGCCAGCCCATAATCACCTAGATGGGTATATTTACTGAATATAGCTTGATCGAGTTTTTTACGATGCAAATCGGCAAGTTCCATAATTTGACCTGCAGTCGGAGGCATATCAAATTTCACACCATCTAAAGTTCTTGTCATCATGGCCTTCTCCTTATTGTTTGCTATCCATTTACAATGTAGCTTAATAATATTTATAGTTGTGTATAGTTTAATCAGTTAAACTATAACTGAAGTAAACGAATAAAATCGAATAGTTGACTTTTCCATTATTTTGTAATATTAGTTTAACAATACTAATTTATATTTGTATTTAGACTAAATAGTCTATCCTGTAATCATAATTAAAATTAAGGAGTTTTTATATGATACATCAACTCTCTCAACACGATCTGGAACATCTGTACGCAGATGCCGTGAATACCATTCAATCGCAAATGAACTTTGCTGATGCGGTAAAACAGCTTGAAGAAGCCGCTCGTGCTGGCCATGGTAAAGCAGCGCTTTTTTTAGCAGAACTTTATTATCAAGGTTTCCGTGTAGAACGAGATTCACTCAAAGCCCAGTACTGGCAAAACATGGCCACCATGCAAGCATAAAGAAACGTCACCTAGGTGGCGTTTTTTTCAGCCCTTTTTTCAATAAATAGCAATCAATACATATTTTCTTACGAATCCTTGCAAAGCTGAAACAGTAATTTCATATAAAGTTCCTAGAATAGAGCCTGAACTCCAATAGCACTTTATTCTAATGAAACCACGAAAAATTATTCAAATTGATCCGATCTGCAAAAACTTTCTGTTAAAGATCACGATGCTTAAATCTTTGATGAATTGTGGCGAGCTATGGGGCGCATATCACCAAGGCTGGGCGATGATGCGTGACCAGGAAGATTGTATCTTTCCATTCTGGCTCAATCCGCTGGATGCTAAAAATTATGCCCAGCAACATTGGCCGGATTACATTCCACGTAAAATCAATTCTGAAGATTTTGAAAATGCGTTATTGCCGACCCTGTCGCGACTGAATGTTACGCCAGCGCTGTTCAACACCAATGGAACCAAACTCAAACTGACTGCTGCACAGATGCGTCATCTGTTTTTTTCGCAACAAAGACTGCACATTGCTTAAATAACATGCTATTTATAAAGACTAAAACCTAAACACTTAGAGATGTTCAGGTTGAATACATACTCTAGGATTAATAATAAATTGACCAATAAGGATGATTAAGCATGACCAATGTGGCACAGGTGCTCAGTGAAAAAATGCATCAAGCTATTTATACCATCCGTCCAGATTCTACCGTTTTAGAGGCCATCACCTTGATGGCGGATAAAGGAATCGGGGCGCTTGTGGTAACCCATGAAGACAACGTGGTGGGGATTTTGTCAGAGCGGGATTACACTCGTAAAATCGCGCTGATGCAAAGAACCTCATTCGACACCACTGTTAATGAGATCATGACCTCTAAAGTGATTACCGTAAATACAGCTACTAGCGTAGAAGACTGTTTATCTCTGATGACTGAACGCCACCTACGCCACTTACCCGTGGTCGAACATGAAAAACTGATCGGTCTGATTTCAATTGGGGATTTGGTCAAGGCCGCCATGGATGACCAACGCAAATTGATTGAACAGTTACAGCAATATATCTCAGGTTAAAACATCATCTAGCTTTCTCTAAGGCATTTGAAGATCACTTAAATGATACAAAATAAAGTTTTATATCTGATGCATAAAAAATCCCGGCACATGTACCGGGATTTTTTATATGAACATTTTGACTAAAATCAGTTGAGACCTAATTTTTCTGCAACATAATCTGAGTCTTTATCACCACGACCCGATAGGTTCACTACAATCTTGATATCTTTTGGCAGTTTCCCTGCTTCACGAATGGCCCAAGCCACCGCATGCGAACTTTCTAATGCAGGTACAATGCCTTCTACGCGTGACAGTGTCATGAATGCATCCAGACATTCCTGATCAGTTGCTGTAGTGTACTCTACCCGGCCCAAATCTTTCAGCAAGCTATGCTGCGGCCCCACACCCGGATAATCCAGACCAGAAGCAATTGAATGCACTGGCAATGGCTCGCCCTGTTCATCTTCTAGCACATAACAGGCCATACCATGTAACTGGCTCGGTTTACCTAAGGTCAAAGTAGCTGAATGCATATCGGTATCTAAACCATGACCTGCCGGCTCAACGCCAACCAGTTTCACATCTGATTCATTTAAAAATGCAGTGAATGCGCCAACTGCATTGGAACCCCCACCGACACAGGCAACAACATAGTCAGGATTTGCACCAAAACGCTCATTGGCCTGAACTTTAATCTCATCACCAATAATCGACTGGAAATCACGTACCATCATCGGGAATGGGTGCGGCCCGACTACCGAACCAATGGCATAGATGTAGTTTTTCGGGTCTTTTAAATATTCTTCAAAAGCACTGTCGACTGCATCTTTGAGTGTGGCTGTACCGCGAGTCACAGAAATCAGCTTGGCACCCAGAATTTTCATCTTGACGACGTTTGGATGCTCTTTTTCAATATCTACTTGCCCCATATGAATTTCACATGGGATACCCACCAAGGCACATGCAGTTGCCAAAGCAACACCATGCTGGCCGGCACCGGTTTCTGCAATGACTTTGGTCTTGCCCATATATTTCGCAAGTAAAGCTTCACCCAGACAATGATTGATCTTGTGCGCCCCGGTATGGTTCAGATCTTCACGTTTCAGATAAATCTGCGCCCCGCCAAGCTGTTCAGAAAGACGTTTGGCATGAAATAAAGGACTTGGGCGACCGACATAATGGGCAAACAGATCTTTCAATTCATTCTGAAACTCTTCAGTCTGACGAATTTCCTGATAGGCCATATTAATATCATCCATGGCCTGTTTCAGATCGGGTGGAATAAACTGACCGCCATACTGACCAAAAAAACCCTCTTCATTCGGTAACGCAATACCATTAATTTGATGAGCCATAATAATTCCTGAATATTGGAATAAGGTATAACAAGTGACTTTATACTAGAATAATTCGTTTTAAAGCACTAATAACTATAGATAAAGTCACTTATAGATAAATGGAATCAACGCGCCAGATATTTGGTCATATCCTCAATGCCTTTTAAGGTCATTGGAAACATATGATCTTCAAAGATTTGCTTAATCAGACCAATAGTATGCGTGTAATGCCAGTATTTTTCTTCTTCAGGATTGAGCCAGGCGGTTTTATCAAAATGCTGACGCAGACGCTGTAACCAGACCTGTCCTGCTTCATCATTCATGTATTCGACCGAACCACCGACGGAGTTCAACTCATAGGGTGCCATGCTGGCATCACCGACTACAATCACGCGATAATCGCGTCCATAGGTATTAAACAGATCCCAAGTATTCATGCGCGAGCTGGAACGACGGACATTATCTTTCCAGACATAGTCGTACAGACAGTTATGGAAATAGAAATATTCCAGAGTCTTAAATTCGGTTTTGGCGGCGCTAAACAGTTTTTCACACTGAGCGATATGTGCATCCATCGATCCGCCAATATCAAACAGCATTAGTACTTTAATACGGTTACGGCGCTCCGGTACCAATTGTACA
This sequence comes from Acinetobacter sp. 129952, assembly GCF_056642055.1. The sequence goes on from NZ_JBWVSU010000004.1 coordinate 11,604, forward strand.
TCCAGAATACCCTGCTTAGCCGTTTCACGAATCGTACCATCAATATCCAGTTCTTCGGCTGCACCCTGACGGGCAAACTTACGCAAACGGCGCAATGCCATCTGCATCTGGCGGCTACCCAAAATCTGCTCATCGTCCAGATTGCGGTATTGACGCTGCTCCCAGACTTTCACCGCAGAACGCTTACGCCCCGGCCCGCCAATACGCACACCTTCAGGATGATCGCCATAAGCACCAAAGGGTGAAGTGCCACCGGTACCAATCATCTTGTTACCACCCTGATGTTTTTTATGCTGTTCGCGCAGGCGCTCTTCCAGCATTTTCATCAGTTCTTCCAGGGAACCGGCCTTTTTCAGCTCTTCGCGCTGCTCCGGGGTCAGATGCTTCTCGAGTAATTCGAGATCAAACCAGTCTTTGGGCAGCTTATGCACCTGATTCAGTAATTCATCCAGATCAAAGGTCGCGATACCATCAAAATAGTCTTTCATGGCACGATCGAACTTGTCGAAATAGCGCTCGTCCTTGACCATTACAATTTTGGCCAGCTGATAGAACTCATCCTGATCGGCAAACACCAGACCTGCAGCAACCGCCTGATTCAGGTCAATCAGCTCACGAGTCGATACCGGCACGCCGTATTTGCGTAAGGTATAAAACAGTCGCACAAACATGCGTGTTTCTCCCTTAACGACGTGACATAAATGCTAAACGTTCGAGCAACTGCACATCTTGCTCATTTTTAATCAAGGCGCCGTATAGGGGTGGAATTGCTTTGGATTTATCAGTATTGCGCAGAATATCTTCCGGCATATCATCTGCCATCAGCAAGCTGAGCCAATCAATCAATTCAGATGTTGAAGGTGGTTTTTTCAAACCTGGAATCTGGCGCAATTTAAAGAAAACCTTTAAGGCTTCATTCACCAGTGTGGTCGAGATATTGGCAAAATGCACATCGATGATTTCACGCATGGTGGCTTCATCCGGGAATTCGATGTAATGGAAGAAGCAACGACGCAGGAAAGCATCTGGCAATTCTTTTTCATTATTTGAGGTAATGATCACGATTGGGCGCTGAGTTGCGGTAATGGTCTCGCCAGTCTCGTACACATAGAACGACATTTTATCGAGTTCATGCAGCAAGTCATTTGGAAACTCGATGTCTGCCTTATCAATTTCATCAATCAACAGGACACAGCGCTCTTCACTGGTAAACGCTTCCCATAATTTACCCGGCTTGATGTAGTTCTTGATGTCATAGACACGGTCATCACCCAACTGACTATCGCGCAAGCGGGATACGGCATCGTATTCATACAGGCCTTGTTGTGCTTTGGTAGTGGACTTGATGTGCCAGGTGATCAGCTTCAAACCCAGACTTTCTGCGACTTGCTCGGCCAGCAAAGTCTTACCTGTACCCGGCTCACCTTTGACCAGCAACGGTTTTTGCAAACTGCGTGCAGCTTTCACCGCAAGTTTTAAACTGTCAGTCGCAATGTACTGATCGGTACCTGAAAATTGTTGAATATCAGCAGACATGATTGAACCTTATTTTTTACTTACAGCGGTGAACTTTTCTCGTGAACACGAATATTGCTTTTGTTCGACACATAGGTCGACCAGCAATAGCCAACCACAGATCCAATCCCAATGACAAATAAAATAAGTGACGCATTAATCCAAACCAGGGACTGCTCTTTGGTCAGCACCCCAAATAACAGACCAAAGATCGCGGGTGCAATGGATGCATTCGACCCCTCAGATACCGTCGGTGTTAGCAGAATGGCAAAGGCCACAATCCACAAAAAACCGCCCATGGGTTTAGGCAGACGCTTGGTCACGCCATACCAGCACCATAAAGCAATCAGGCTGCCGAGCAGATAAACTGCAACGGCAATGCTCTGTTCAGGAATTGAGTCTAATACAGCCACATAACCATTCATTTCACAACTCCTGAATTAACATTAAGCGCCACGCAAACCTTCTGGTGCCACAGCGTTTGGATCAATCAAGCCTTCTGGCGGCATTTGCAGGAAGAAACCGCGAGTAGTAATGGAATCCATGACATGCAAGACATTGGCACGTGCCAGTTTACGTGATTCGCTTAACTCCAGATGCATGACAAAAGTCGCACGTCCAAATGCTGCCTGTACTGCTTCAGTTAATACACTTAAAGGCTCGAATGTTTCAGCTTCGCTTTCATTCACAGGACGCGCCACATACAGATACATTTCACTTTTTTTGCTGGATTTGTAGATCGACACTTGCATATTTCAAACGACTTTTCTGAAAAAACAACCGCAAGGATACATCAAAAAAAAGACAGAAACATTAGCCACGTCTCATGCATCAGTCGTGATTTTGTATAATTGCTTTTTCTTTAACCAATCCTGTAGCTAATCACTCGCTGACTTTCATCTGGGTAGACAGATAAGATTCGTCCTGATGCAATACCTGAATCAGTGGCCGAGTTAATAACTCATAGCGCCACCCAAGCAGATAATCCGGCAGATCCTGCTCGTCCTTATGAAAGACCACATGCTGATACAAGGCATTCAGCCATTTCTTGCGCATCAGGACTTCTTTAGGAATTGAGGTTTCATTGACGACGTTCTGGATAATCACATCAATTTTTTCGCCGATATCTTTGGAGGAATGGCGAATTGGACGTGCCAGACGTAAAGGCCAATTTGCCGGCTCCGGCAGGAATTTCAGTAAATCTAAAATCGTTTTACCATGCTCACGAACCACATTCGAACGAATGTCTTTCACATGACTCAGCTGAAAATTATTGCGCGGGAACTTTTCTACCAGATCAATCATGCTGGCATTTTTTAAAATGAAACTGCGGGGCTGATTCAGTGCTTTGGCAATCTGATCACGCCAGACCATCAATTGCTGCAGTTGCATCAGCTGACGGCGTGAATGTCGGTAATTGCCGACATCCTGATACAACAAGGCAGTTGGGGTATCTTCGCCAATTTCCTGAGTCAGAAAACGGCAATCTTGCAAAGCAAAATCCAGTAGATCTTTCGCATCCAGATCCTGTTTAATTTTCTCTGACAGTTGTACCAGATAATGCACATCATTGGCAGCATACAGCAACTGTTCGGAACTGAGTGGACGCGCCAGCCAGTCAGAACGGGTCTGGTCTTTTTCGATATCGACTTCCAGCATCTGCTTCAGCGCATTTTGATAGCTGACTTGCAGACCATGCCCCAAAAATGACATGCCGACCTGGGTATCAAACACATTACTCAGCGATTTCTTCTGGGTATAGTGATAGATCAGGTCGATATCTTCACTACAGGCATGAAAAATATTCTGCTGTGCGTTAAAAATTTTATTGAGGAACTCAGTCAGATCCAGCGTGGTTCCATCCAACAAATAGACCTTGCTGTCTACGTTAATCTGAAAAACACCCAGCTTAGGCCATAAGGTATCCACCTTGATAAACTCGGTATCCAGCCCATAAACTGAATTCTGATCCATCAGGTTCAGCACATGAGTTAAGTCGTTTTGATGTTGAATAAATTGAAACATAGAACTGAGTCTAAGATTAGATTCTCGATAGATCCATATTAACTGATCTATAGAATTTTTGTATAAAAAATAACGTCAATTCTGCCCTATTTCCTAAAAAATGGCGCTTACTTATCAGGATTTATATTCTAATTAATATCTTTTTTATATTAAAACTAACAAGATATTTAAGCTTAGCTTACTTCATGCGCATCCGGTTATGTACTGCCTGACTCAAGGTATGACTGTCGACATATTCCAGCTCACCACCTTGTGGTACGCCCTGGGCAATTCGGGTCATCTGGATCGGCAAATGCTTACTGGCCTCAACCAGATAATGCGCCGTAGCCTGACCTTCTACCGTGGCATTGGTCGCCAGAATCACTTCTTTCACCTGACCATTGGCCAAACGGTGCAATAAGTACGGAATACCGATTTCTTCTGGTCCAATACCATCCAGTGGCGATAAATGTCCACCCAATACATGATATTTACCTCTGAAGCTGCCACTTTGTTCAATCGCCATGACATCTGCAGGTGATTCTACTATGCAAAGCAATTCATCATCACGATCCAGCGAAGTACAGATATTGCAGACTTCGTCTTCGGTCAAAGAATGACAGACTGAACATTCATGAATGTAATTGGTTGCCTCAGTCAGCGCATGTGCCAGACCAATAGCACCCTCACGATTTTTCATGATCATATGCAATGCCATACGTTGAGCCGATTTCGGCCCAACGCTTGGCAAAATGCGTAATGCTTGAACGAGTTGATCAAAACGATCACTAAACATTGCGCATTCTTCCTTAGAACATACCTGCAAGACCAGGCGGCAAACCCATGCCTGAGTTTGCTGCTTTCATTCTTTCGTCAGATACCACTTCTGCCTGACGTGCTGCATCATTCATTGCAGCTGCAATCAGGTCTTCAATCATGTCTGGATCATCCTGAAGTAATTCAGGATTGATTTCGATACGTTTCACCACGTTACGGCAAGTCATGGTTACTTTCACTAGACCACCACCCGCCTCGGCATGCACTTCAGTTTGCGCAAGCTCTTCTTTGGCTTTTTTTACGTTATTTTCAACTTCTTTCTGCATGCGCTGAGCTTGCTGCATCAACATGTTAATGTTCATAAATATCTCCGAACATAAATTTATAAAATTAAATCAGGTCTAAACCGCGACGAATATCCTGGATAATATCACCAATCTCTTCCAAACCAACAGATACGCGAATCAAACCTTCGCGAATACCGGCAGCTTCTTTGGCTTCAGGCGACAATTTACCGTGTGTCGTGGTTGCCGGATGGGTAATAGTCGATTTCACATCGCCCAGATTGCCGGTAATCGAGATAAACTGGGTATTGTCGATGACAGTCCATGCTTCCTCACGGCCACCTTTCACTTCAAAAGACACAATACCGCCAAAACCGCTCTGCTGTTTGGCTGCCAGTTCATGACCGACATGCTCAGGCAGGCCCGCATAATATACTTTTTCCACTTTTGGATGCTGATTCAGAAATTCAGCCAGTTGCTGTGCACTTGCTGAATGTTCACGCATACGCAAACGTAGTGTCTCCAAGCCTTTCAGGAAAACCCAGGCATTGAATGGGCTCATTGAAGGACCAGTGGTACGCACATAGCCAAAAATTTCTTCAAGCAGCTTGTGATTACCCACGACTGCGCCGCCTAATGCACGGCCCTGACCATCAAGGTACTTTGTAGCTGAATATACAACAAGGTCAGCACCAAATTTGATTGGTTGTTGTAATACTGGGGTACAGAAGCTGTTATCAATCGCCAGTAAAGCATCATTGGCATGCGCAATATCGGCGAGTCCATGTATATCGGCTACTTCCGCTAAAGGATTCGATGGAGATTCAACAAAGAGAATTTTTGTTTCAGGCTTGATGGCATTTTTCCATGCATCAAGATCGGTCAAATCAACGAAATCAACGCTGACGCCAAATTTTGCGACATATTTTTCAAACATGGAAACCGTAGAGCCGAAGACAGCACGTGAACAGATCACATGATCACCCGCTTTTAAAAAAGCCATCATCACTGCCATAATGGCTGCCATACCCGAACTGGTGGCGACGGCGCGTTCTGCACCTTCAAGTGCAGCCAGACGCTTTTCAAACATGGCAACGGTCGGATTGGTAAAGCGAGAATAGATATTGCCCGGTTCCTGGCCTGAGAATTTGGCTGCGGCTTCTGCAGCATTTTCATAAACAAAGGACGATGTTAGAAAAATCGGTTCGCCATGCTCACCTTCAAAAGTGCGGGTATGGCCGGTACGAATGGCTAAAGTTTCTAATTGGTAAGAAATATCGTCTTGCTGGCTCATCGCTTTACCTCAGCCCTCAGGCTGCCTTTTGTAAAAATTTGCCAACATTTTGAGCGCCTAAGCTATTTCAGGTCAAGGCATAATAAGCGATTATTGCTTAGACTTCGATCAATCCTCCCGCGGATACGGATATTTTATTTACATGATTCAGTTAAAACAAAACTTTCAGCGCCAGCAAAAAAAATTGAAACACCTCAGCACCCGGATGTTTAATGCCTCCTCACTGATCCTGTCGCAAAAAACCCCTTTTGAATATATTGCCGGCACCGAGTTTTGCAAGATTCGTTATTACGCTTCACCCGAGAAAAAATATAAGGAGCCTCTGGTTTTCATCGCACCGTTAGCCATTAATATGGATATCTATGATCTGTATCCTTATCGCTCTCTGGTCAAGCATTTTCAGCATAGCGGTTTTGATGTCTATCTGGTGGAATGGAAACGCTTTAACTTTAAGCACCGTCACCTGAATTTTTTATCTTTTATCGATGCAGCCATTCCTCAATCCATTGAAACTATCTGCAAGCATTCAGGCAGTCAGTTCATTTCCTTACACGGCTGGAGTATGGCTGGGGTGTTTGTCACGCTCTATACAGCCCTGCATTCGCCTGAACATGTCAAGAATCTGATCGTGGTGGGCAGTCCTATCGACAGTTATGCGTCAGGACGTGTCGGCAAACTTTTTTCTACGACCAATAAACTGATTTCTAAAAATAAGAATTTGCAACAGGCCATTCATCAAGGATTGATCCCGAAGCAATATATTCATACGCCGGGTATTGTAAATGCCTTGGGCTTTAAATTACTTGATCCGATTGGCTGGCTAAAAAGCCAGAAGCAGTTTTTGCTGAATCTGGATCATGTCGAAGATGTCTATGAACATGCCACCATGGGGAATTTCCTGAACAAGATGATCGATTATCCGGGCGGGATTAATCAGGACATGATTCTGCATTTATGGCTGCAAAATCCTTTAAAATACGGTTCTATCACTTTAGATGGTCGTATTGTTGATCTTAAAAATATCAGCTGCTCCCTATTGGTAGGTGCAGGTCAAACCGACCAGATTGTCACAGAACAGTCAGCTAAGCCTTTGATGGAATTGACAAGTAGCCAGGATAAGACGTTTACTCTTATACCGGGTGGTCATCTTGGACTAATGTCGAACCAGAAAACAGCCAATACATTCTGGCCAAAAATGACGACCTGGCTGGTGCAGCGCTCCACACGTCTTGATGCTTAAAGCAGATTTCTCGCACCAGAAAAATATTAAAAATTATCAATAGATTTAAACATATTCAGAGGGTACAGCATGATTCAATCAGTGGCATTTATCGGCCTAGGTGCAATGGGTTTTCGTATGGCAGCACACTTACCCAAGCATTTTGATACGGTCTATGTCTGGAACCGCAGCTTTAACAAGGCAGAGCAACATGCGGCTGAATATGGCACCCAAGCCGTCACACTGGAACAGGCCGTACAAGCAGATGTGATTTTTTCCTGCCTGCCAACTAGCGCTGACGTTGAACGACTTCTGGAAAATCTGTCGCTTAAATCCGGTTCAGTCTGGGTCGACTGCACCAGTGGTGTACCGGATTCTGCCCAAAAATTGGCAGTACAATTGGCTAAACATGGGGTAATCTTTCTGGATGCACCGGTCAGTGGCCAAACCGTTGGTGCTGAGAATGGTACATTAACCGTGATGGTGGGCGGCAATGCAGAGGGCTATGAAAAAGCCCTTCCTGCGATGCAGGCATTTGGCAAGCTGATCAAGCATGTCGGTGAATCTGGCGCGGGTTTTGCAGTGAAAGCCGTAAATAATATGTTAATGGCTGTAAACCTGTGTGCCGTCGCAGAAGGCTTTACTACACTGAAAGCGCATGGGGTAAACCTGCATGAAGCACTAGATTGTATTAATGCTTCAAGTGGTAAAAGCATGGTGACTGAAACCGTTTTGCCGCAGCGTATTTTAAACCGCAGTTTTCCTGTAACCTTTGCCCTGCCACTCTTGGCCAAAGATACAGGCATTGCAATCGACCTTGCGCGTGAAGCCAAACTTTCTGCGCCTGTGCTCTCGTTGACCCAGAATCTGATTCAAGCGGCCAGCGATCTGTCGGATAAAAACAGTGATTTTTCCAGTGCTGTGAAAATGTATGAATCATGGAGTAATATTACCATCGAGTAATATCTCGCCATTGAATAATGATAACGAAACCTCATATTGTGACTAGTAGGCAGGCACATATAGTGGATAACCCAGAGGAAACTCTCATGAAGAAATTTTCTGTTGCAGCATTAATTGGCTTTGCAACTTTGTTCGGGGCTTCAACATCGGTTCTTGCATCTGAACAAGAGTGCAAAAAATTAAAAAATGATCATGACGTGATTTATGCGTCTAAAGGTTTCTGTTTCAAAGATCCTGAAGCAAAAGCTAAGTTTGGTAATGACAATTGCTATACAACCAAACCAAAATTCTCGGAAAAAGAGCAACAACGTCTTGACGCGATCAAAGATCGTCAGAAAGAATTGAACTGTAAATAATTCAGTTTAATGACGCTCAAGGAATGTACTTATGACTTATGATGATCAGAATATTTTTGCACGAATTCTACGCGGTGAACTTCCTGCGATAAAAGTGTATGAAGACGACCAGGTTCTTGCATTTATGGACATCATGCCTCAGGCAGAAGGTCATACTCTGGTGGTTCCGAAAACTCCGGCAATCACTTTACTGGATCTACCCCCTGAAGCTGCAGCGTATACGATTCAGATCGTACAGAAAGTTGCAAAAGCCATTGAAAAAGGTTTAGGTGTGGACGGTATCGTGCTGATGCAATTATCAGGGGCAGCAGCGGGTCAGACCGTACCACACGTACATTTCCATCTGATTCCTACCTCTTTGCACAATCTGGGCAAACATGCTGCACAGATGGGCGACCAGGAAAAAACTAAAGCTTTGGCCGAGAAAATTAAAGCTGCCCTTTAAGCTATTCTTAATACCTAAAAATGGAGCCTCGGCTCCATTTTTTATGTCTAATGTATTTCACTCTTGATTAAGCCAATAAAATATCAGTAAAAGTCACCTAGCCTATTTTTTAGGTTTTGCAGCAATCCTGCTTACCCAACTCATAATCTTACAAAAAATAAGACAATGATTGTCTTTAATATTTCTGAAATATTTCCTTAATCATATTGACTTATTTGTAATGAATACTTGGCACCAATAGAGCAGTAGATGTTTCAAAACAATACTGAAACTTGTTTTTAAGACGATGAATAAAAAAGTCTTTATTGGAGCAACACATGAAAAAAACGTTATCTGCATTAGCAATCGGGGCAACAATTTTAACACCAGTGATGGCAGCTGCTGCTGATGTTAAAGTGTATGGTCGTGCACACGTTTCTTTAGATTATCTGGATGATGGCCAAGATTATAACGAAGTAGGTCTTTCTTCAAACTCTTCACGCCTAGGCTTTAAAGCTGAACAAAAATTAGAAAACGGTATGACCGTATTTGGTCAAATCGAACAGGAAATTAACTTTGCAAGTGGTTCTGCAAATGATGATGTTGAATTTGCAACTCGTGATACTTTTGTTGGTTTAAAAGGTGATTTCGGTCAAGCGCGTATCGGCCGTTTTGACAGCCCATTCAAAGTAGCACGTGGCCCGGTCAACTTCTTTGGTGATATGGTCGGTGACGTTCGTAACGTTACGCGTGTAGGTAACCTGCGTTTTGATGAACGTAATGCTAATACCATTGAATATAAATCACCAAAATTTGGTGGCGGTTTCAACGTATTAGGTGCGATGTCACTACATGAAACAAATAGCCCGAATGCCACTAAAGATGGCGCTAAAGACAAAGATAAAGCTTATGACCTCGCTTTAACCTATAAAGAAGGTAAAGTTGATTTCGCTGCTGCCTATGAACACTATGAAGAAGAAGCTGCCCGTGGTGAGCGCGATGGTTTCCGTATCGCAGGTGCTTACAAAATCACACCTGAATTCAACTTGGGCGGTTTATACCAATTCCTTCAACATGATAATTCTGAAGCAAACCCAGATGCACAAGTATTTGGTGTAGCCGGTGAATATAAATTTGCACCAAAAACCTCATTCCGTGGTGAAGTATTCCATCGCGATGTCGATGCTGATGATGCGAATGCAACTTTGCTGGCAATCGGACTTGAGCACCGTTTAGATCCAACAGTCCGCATTTATGGCAACATAGCAACTGTACTAAATGATGAAAACTCAAACCTTACTCCTTGGGCACAAGGTCGTACCAATACTGTAGGTGGCGTACGCGGTGAAGACAGTCTAGGACTTTCCCTAGGCATGCGTTACGACTTCTAAGTCCAGTCTCCCTCACAAAGCTTAAAAAGAACATGCCTCCAGCATGTTCTTTTTTTGGTGTGTTTTTTATCAATATAAATATGGTGAGAATGATTGTGACACTGATATTCAACCCTTATAAAACCAACCAATTTAGTTTGATTAATTTTATTCTTCATTTTAAAACCAAGCACTTTAATCAGATTAAAAAAATAGAAAAAACATTAATCCAACTAAAATAATCTACATTTAAATATATAAATATAAGCATTTTAGTCGGATTTAAAAACCAATAAAATTACATAAAATAATAAAAAGTATTTAGAATAAATTTTAACTCATATAAATATATATTTATTATTTTCAAATACTTATAAATATATATTTATTTAAGCTGTATCATCTATTTATTTTTTAGTTACAATAGATTAATAATATATAACAAGTCATATAACAGGCTTAGTCGAATGAGCTTAGTTCCCAAAAATCTAAACCAGAAAGTGGTTAGAGAAATAACTGCTATTTTAATTATCAAGGTTATTTTACTGATGGTAATTAAAAATATCTGGTTTGATGCGCCTACGATTCCTAAAAATTTTGATAACCAAGTCGCCGAGCGTATCGCCGGCAATCCTTCCCAAATCCAGGAGACACGTTGATGATTTCTGAAAGCGTGGTCGATCTCTCGCGGTTCCAATTCGCCATGACCGCGATGTATCACTTTATTTTTGTTCCACTAACTTTAGGCCTGGCTTTTCTGCTTGCCATTATGGAAACCACCTATGTGATTTCCGGCAAAGAAATCTATAAAGACATGACCAAGTTCTGGGGAAAACTGTTTGGTATTAACTTTGCCTTAGGGGTAACCACCGGCCTGACCATGGAGTTCCAGTTCGGAACCAACTGGGCGTATTACTCGCATTATGTCGGTGATATTTTTGGTGCACCGCTGGCGATTGAAGGTTTGATGGCCTTCTTCCTTGAATCAACCTTTATTGGCTTGTTCTTCTTTGGCTGGGATCGCCTGTCCAAAGTGCAACATCTGGCAGTGACCTGGCTGGTGGCTTTAGGTTCGAACATGTCCGCACTCTGGATTCTGGTCGCCAATGGCTGGATGCAAAACCCGGTCGGTTCGGCATTTAACTATGAAACCATGCGTATGGAAATGGTGGACTTTGCTGCATTGATCTTTAACCCGGTAGCTCAGGTTAAATTTGTGCATACCGTATCTGCCGGTTATGTCACAGGTGCCATCTTCGTACTGGCTATTTCAAGTTACTACATGCTGAAAAAACGTGACCTGCCTTTTGCACGCCGTTCTTTTGCCATTGCAGCCATCTTCGGGCTTGCTTCCACACTTTCAGTGATTTTACTGGGTGATGAATCAGGTTATGAGCTGGGCGATGTACAGAAAACCAAACTGGCAGCGATTGAAGCAGAATGGGATACTCACCCTGCACCTGCGCCATTTACTTTGTTCGGTATCCCGAATAAGGAAACCATGACTACAGATTATGCAGTGAAAATTCCTTATGTGATGGGTCTGATCGCTACACGTTCTACGACTGAACAAGTCACGGGTATTAAAGACCTGCTGGTTCAGCACGAAGCGCGTATCCGTAATGGTATGGTGGCCTATTCGCAACTGGAAAAATTACGTGCTGGTGATCAGTCTCCAGAACTGAAAACCGCTTTTGAAGAGGGCCAAAAAGACTTAGGCTACGGTCTGCTTCTGAAAAAATACACGCCAAATGTCGTTGATGCCTCTGAAGAGCAAATCAAAGCAGCTGCTAAAGACACCATTCCACACGTACCAAGCCTGTTCTGGGCCTTCCGTGCCATGGTGGCTTCTGGCTTCCTGATGTTGCTTCTATTTGCACTGGCAACTTTTGCGGTAGCAAAACGTAATGCTGAAAACAAACCATGGTTATTGAAATTTGCTTTATTTGCACTGCCTTTACCTTGGGTTGCTGCGCAAACTGGCTGGTATGTAGCAGAAGTAGGTCGTCAACCTTGGACCATTGGTGAGGTATTACCGACGCATCTTTCAGCATCAAGCTTAAGTACAGGTGATGTCTGGGGTTCAATCCTTGCATTGGCAGCATTCTATACCGTGTTACTGATTATCGAGATGTATCTGATGATCAAGTTCTCACGTCTTGGCCCAAGCTCACTGCATACCGGTAAATACCATTTTGAAAAGCTTGCAGCTGCAGAGAAGGCAAATGAGGAGACTCACGCATGATCGAATATGAATTATTAAAAATCATTTGGTGGGTGCTGGTCGGCGTATTGCTGATTGGCTTTGCCCTCACCGATGGCTTCGATATGGGCTCCATGGCGATCATGCCATTTGTGGGCAAAAATGATAGCGAGCGCCGTGCAGCGATCAATACCATTGCCCCGCATTGGGACGGTAACCAAGTCTGGTTTATTACTGCCGGCGGTGCTTTGTTCGCTGCCTGGCCAATGGTCTATGCAACCGCCTTCTCTGGCATGTACTGGGCACTGTTGCTGGTACTGTTTGCCCTATTCCTGCGTCCGGTCGGTTTTGACTATCGCTCAAAACTGGAAAATACCAAATGGCGCAATTCATGGGACTGGGGTCTAGCCATTGGTGGTGCAGTGCCTGCATTGGTCTTCGGTGTGGCATTCGGCAACATGTTCCTGGGTGTACCATTTACTTTAGATGAAACTGTACGTTCTACTTATACTGGCAGCTTCTTTGCCCTGCTGAATCCGTTTGCGATTGTCTGTGGTCTGGTCAGTTTATCGATGCTGTGTGCACATGGTGGTGCATGGTTAATGCTGCGTACTGATGGTGACCTACGCCAACGTTCTGCCAAAGCAACACAAATCATGGGACTAGTGTATTTAGCAACTTTCCTGGCAGCCGGTGCATGGTTGTATTTTGGTGGCATTCAGGGCTATACCTTAGTTACACCTTTTGATACCAATGGTGTTGCCAACCCGCTGGCCAAAGAAGTATTGACCAATGCCAATCCAGGCTGGATGAATAACTACTCGACGTATCCAATCACAATGGCTGCTCCAATTGCCGGCATTTTGGGTGGCTTGATCATTGTCTTGGCAGCTAGTAAAAACAAAGCAGGCTTGAGCTTCCTGGGTTCATCTCTGGCTGTCATCGGTGCCATCCTGACTGCTGGTTTTGCCCTGTTTCCTTTCCTGATGCCTTCAAGCATTAACCCGGTTGCAAGTCTGACCATGTGGGATGCGGTATCTAGTAAAAATACCTTAACAGTCATGACCGTTGCTGCATGTATCTTTGTTCCACTGATCCTGATCTATACCACTTGGTGTTATTACAAGATGTGGGGCGTGATTACCAACAAACACATTGAAGATAATTCACACAGCCTGTACTAAGGGCTGTGTCTTAAGGAGAGACAACTATGTGGTATTTTGCTTGGATTCTGGGTGTACTGATGGCATGTTTTGCCAGTGTGATTGCTGCCATTTACATGGAACAACACCAAGACCTGGATGAGGAATAAAACATGACCGAAGCTGCGCTTGAGAAAACCGTTGTAGACAAGAAACCAAACAAATTTGCGATGATGATTTCCTGCCTCCTGGCTTTTCCTCTCGCAGCAGTGTTATTGGTTCATCCTTCTGCAATGCTGGATGCCAACGGTGAATATAGCCATAGTGCCATGATGTATATCATGATTGGTATTTCTGGAGGCTTTGTCCATGGTGTTGGCTTTATGCCGCGCCACTGGTTCTGGAAATGGTTGTTTAGCCCTTTCCTAGCATGGCCTTTAATGATCTGGGGTTATTACACCTGGTTTCTCAGTTAAAGTATGAAATTAAAAAGCCCTCATTTGAGGGCTTTTTAATTTCATACGAATTCTAAAATATTCTTCTTTTTTCTTCTGGCCAAAACAGGATTTTTAAAACAACTTATTTTAAGTATATAAAAAGCCGGAACCAGTCCGACTTTTAGAATGATTTATCGATGAGTATGAATCGACATCACAATGCCCATCCCGGCCAGCATGGAAATCACTGCCGTTCCACCATAACTCATGAGCGGTAATGGATCTCCAGTTACAGGTAAAATCCCGCTCACCATGCCTGAGTTTAAAAATACAAAGAAGAAAAAAGTCAGTCCCATAGCTCCAGCATATAAACGGCCAAAGTTATGAAAGCTGTTTAAACCAATCATCAGACAGCGAATAATAATGGCAGTGAATAAACTAAACAGCAGGAAAACACCGATAAAACCGAATTCTTCGGCATAAGTCGACATAATAAAGTCAGTATGATGTTCAGGCAGATAACCTAAATGTGATTGGGTACCTTCGGTATAGCCTTTGCCCGTGGAACCACCTGAACCAATCGCAATTTTGGACTGGATGATATTCCAGCCTGCACCCAAGGCATCCGATTCCGGATCAAATAACGTGGTAATACGTTTTTTTTGATACTCTTGTAATACAAACATCCATGCAGCCGGAGCTGCCACGGCTACTGCAGCGGCTGCACCACCAATCAGACGCCACGACATCCCACTTAAAAATAGAACAAAAATACCGGGAATCACCAAGCCAATGTTCAAGTCAGGCTGAAGCGCCACCAAAACAAATGGTACGCCCAATAAAATCAGAGCCCCCACAATATGCAAAAATTTGGGAGGAAACGGCTTACGTGCAAAATACCATGCCATCATCAAAGGCATCGCAAATTTCATCACCTCACTCGGTTGCATGCTTCCTACCCCCGGCAAGGTAATCCAGCGGGTTGCACCCAAGCGTTTTTCACCAATCACAAAGACCAGAAGCAGCATGAAGATCCCGAAGGCATACAGGTATGGACTAATCGCCTGATAGACTTTCGGTGGAATCTGCGCACAGATAAACAGCAGCACAAAACCAATTCCAAAACTGATCGCCTGACGCACCACCATGCCAGAGTCTTCGGATGTCGCGCTATACACCACCATTAAACCCAGGATTGCATTGAGAACTAGAAAGCACAATAACCAGGGATCAAGGTGCAACTTGGTCCATCGAGATGAATCTTGCGGGTTAATACTACGTCCATCACGCAAAGAGTGACGTAAAAACCGATACTGCTGTGAAGGTATCATTGGCCAAAAGGTGAAAAAGAATGATGGCAAAATTATAAGTGAAAGCTATAGCGAATAGATCGCTATAGCCAGATTTATTCTGCTTTTATTTAAATATTATTTGAATATATTTTTAAGCCTGAGCCTGTAAAATCAGCTTGGCCAGTTCCAGATCGTCCGGATAGGTAATTTTAATATTATCGGAACGCCCTTGTACTACACTCACCTGTTCGCCGATATGTTCCAGCGCACTGGCTTCATCAGTAATCGTAGCACCATCTTGCAAAGCCTGCTCAATCGCCCGTTTCAACACACCTAGCTTGGCCATTTGTGGTGTTTGTGCCTGCCATAGCATTGAGCGATCCACTGTTTCCTCAATATCAAAATTGGTTACTACACGCTTAAGTGTATCTCTTACTGGAATCGCCAGAATCGCAGCCTGATCATTTGTAATCGCCGTATTGACTAACTGTTGCAGACAATCCAGACCGACACAGGGACGCGCCGCGTCATGTACCAGCACCCACTCATCTTCAGAAGCGATTTGAGATAAATACGTGAGTGCATTTAACACGGAATTCACCCGCTCGGCACCGCCCAGACAGAAATGGGCTTTCTCTTGACTGGAAAATGGCAGCATTTTTGCGACGTTGTCCTGTTCACCAATCGCCAGGACATAACCCGCCAAAGGCAGTTGATTCAGACGAGCCACCGTATGTTCAAGAACAGTTCGCTCTTGAATCATCTGATATTGTTTCAGTTCTGTTTTGGAGAAACGGCTACCGGAACCTGCAGCTGGAAGAATGACCCAAAGTTTAGGGTGTGGTTGGTGCTTCAGCTGACTCATTGGTTCGCAGGTCTACTTTAGAATTAGGATTAAGATAGATCGGTTTATATTGAGTACTGATCGTGCTCATTTGAATAAAAGTTTCGCGTGGCTTAATCAGACCAAGATCTAAACGCGCATGTTCTTCGATGGCTTCAATACCATTCTTCAAATCATAAACTTCTGCTGCCAGAACGCGATTACGCTCTTTTAGCTCATCATTCAATTCCATTTGTTGTTGGATTTTCTGGGTCAGTTGCTGATGATCATGATAACCACCTTCACCAAACCAGTATAAATATTGAAACCCTGCGATCAAAATGATCGCAAGGCCCAACAGTACTTTACTCGCAGTCGAGTCGAATACATTTAACATTGACATAAGTCGCTTAGTTCAAACCTTTGAACTCAGCTTTACCGCGATATGCAGCATTAGTCAATTCTTCAATACGAAGTAATTGATTATATTTCGCTACACGGTCAGAACGGCAAAGTGAACCAGTCTTGATTTGACCCGCTGCTGTACCTACTGCAAGATCAGCAATCGTTGAATCTTCCGTTTCACCTGAACGGTGTGAAATTACAGTAGAGTAACCATTCTCTTTCGCAAGGTAGATGGCATCTAAAGTTTCAGTCAAGGTACCGATCTGGTTGTATTTGATCAGAATCGAGTTACCCACTTTTTCGTTGATACCACGTTGCAGAATTTTCGGGTTCGTTACGAACAAGTCGTCACCAACCAACTGGATCTTGTCGCCAAGAATAGAAGTCAGGTAAGACCAGCCTTCCCAGTCAGATTCGTCCAGACCATCTTCGATCGAGATAATTGGGTACTGGTTTACAAGACCTGCCAAATAGTCAGAGAACTGGTTGCTTGTGAACGCTTTGTTGCCTTCGCCAGCAAGAATGTACTGACCATTTTTGTAGAATTCTGAAGATGCACAGTCAAGCGCAAGCATGATGTCAGAACCTGCTTTGTAGCCAGTTTGACCAATTGCTTCAAGAATAACTGTGATTGCTTCTTCGTTTGAACGTAAGTTCGGCGCAAAACCACCTTCATCACCTACCGCAGTGTTTAAACCTTTTTTGTTTAAAACTGATTTAAGTGAATGGAAGATTTCAGCACCGGCACGTAGCGCTTCAGAGAATGAAGTGAAGCCTACTGGCTCAATCATAAATTCTTGAATATCGACGTTGTTGTCTGCATGTGAACCACCATTGATGATGTTCATCATTGGTACAGGCATAGTTAGAATCGTTTGACCGCGAAGATCTGCGATGTATTGGAAAAGAGGAATTTTCTTTTCTTCAGCAGCAGCGCGAGCAGCAGCCAAAGACACTGCCAAAGTTGCGTTTGCACCTAGTTTTTCTTTGTTTTCAGTACCGTCAAGCGCGATCATCGTGTTATCGATGTCTTTTTGTTCGAATACTGATTTACCGACCAAAGCGTCACGGATTAACGTATTTACGTTATTTACCGCAGTTTTAACGCCTTTACCTAAGTAACGCGCTTTATCGCCATCACGAAGTTCTAAAGCTTCACGAGAACCAGTTGAAGCACCAGATGGTGCACATGCACGGCCAACTACGCCAGATGCTAAGATTACGTCTGCTTCGATGGTAGGGTTACCACGAGAGTCCAAAATTTCACGTGCACGAATGTCAACGATTTGGCTCATGAACTATTCCTCAGTTGATTAATATGAGCTGCCTATACGGCAGCGCAAGAGTGATAAACTCAGTGTGTATCTAACTTTTCGAAACCTTTGACCAAGGTATCCAATTCTTTTAGCTGTGCCAGGAAAGGCTCAAGCTGAGACATGCGCAGCGCACATGGACCATCACACTTGGCTTTTTCCGGATCTGGGTGTGCCTCTAAGAACAAACCAGCAAGACCCGTTGCCATACCCGCACGCGCAAGCGTTGTAATTTGCGCACGACGACCACCGGCAGAATCTGCACGGCCGCCTGGGGTTTGTAAGGCATGGGTCACATCAAAGAATACCGGGACATTCATTTCTTTCATGATGTCGAAGCCCAGCATGTCTACAACCAGATTGTTATAGCCAAATGCCGAACCGCGTTCACAAATGATCAGTTTGTCATTTCCAGCTTCCAGACACTTATGCAGAATATGGCGCATTTCGTGTGGAGCCAGGAACTGGGCTTTTTTGATATTGATGATGGCATCCGTTTTTGCCATGGCTTCCACAAGATCCGTCTGACGGCTTAAGAAAGCTGGCAATTGAATAATGTCTGCCACTTCTGCAACAGGAGCCGCTTGATACGGCTCATGCACATCGGTGATGATCGGCACATTAAAGTGTTTTTTAATGTCAGCTAACCACTCGAGACCTTTTTCCAGGCCTGGGCCACGGAAAGAGTTCAGGCTTGAACGGTTGGCTTTATCAAAGCTGGCTTTGAACACATAAGGAATGCCCAAACGTGTACAGATATCGACATAAGTCTCTGCGATTTCAAAAGCCAGGTCTTTAGATTCAAGTACATTCATTCCGCCGAATAATACAAATGGCAAATGATTTGCCATTTGTATATCGCCCAAACGTACAATTTCTTGTGGTTTTAATTGCGACATTTAAACTTCCCTAGTTGTGTCCTACGCACCGATTATTTGGTTTTTTGGTACTGCTTTTTCGCAGCATCAATGAAACCTGCAAATAATGGGTGACCATCACGTGGCGAGCTGGTAAATTCCGGGTGGAATTGTACTGCAATAAACCAAGGATGTGCAGGAATTTCAACAGTTTCTACCAGATGCTGTACCGGAGAATAACCAGAAATCTTCATGCCTTTTTCTTCCAGCACTGGGATATAACGGTTGTTCATCTCGTAACGGTGACGGTGACGCTCGATGATTTCTTCAGAACCATAAACTTCTGCAGTTTTAGTCCCTGCAACCAGTTCAGATTTTTGCGCGCCTAAACGCATCGTGCCACCCAGATCAGAATCAGCAGAACGTTGCTGAACTTCACCACGCTCATCTAACCATTCAGTAATTAAACCAATCAATGGAGATTTGGTTGAACGGTTAAATTCAGTCGAGGTCGCGTCTGCAATACCAGCAACATTACGTGCGTATTCGATCACAGCCAACTGCATACCCAAGCAAATACCGAGGAACGGCACACCGTTCTCACGTGCAAACTGAATCGCCTTCATTTTGCCTTCAGTACCGCGCTCACCGAAACCGCCTGGAACCAGAATCGCATCAGCATCTTTCAATACTTCTGCTACATCTTGGCTTTCAAGCTCTTCAGCGTTTACGTAGTCAATCTGAACTTTCACACGGTTTTGAATACCCGCATGCAGAAGTGCTTCGTTGACAGATTTGTAAGCATCTGGAAGTTCAACGTATTTACCAACCATTGCTACACGTACGGTGTATTCAGGGTTCAGTAGTGCTTCTACAACGTTATCCCAATCTGTTAAATCAGCTTCAGGAAGATCGTTATAACCAAAACGTTCACAGATTAAATCATCAACATTTTGTTCGTAGAATGTACGTGGAATCTGGTAGATCGAACGTGCGTCTTTACATACCACAACGGCACGTGCTTCAACGTTGGTAAATAATGCAATCTTACGCGTCGTATCTGCATCTACATCGTACTCTGTACGACAGATGAGAATGTCTGGCTGAATACCAATCGACAGGAGTTCTTTAACAGAGTGCTGTGTTGGTTTGGTTTTTAATTCTGCTGCAGACTTAATGTATGGGAGTAACGTTAAGTGCATTAACATGGTACGTTTATGACCAAGTTCAACCATTAACTGACGTACAGATTCCATGAATGGGAGAGATTCAATGTCACCTACAGTACCGCCGATCTCTACGATCGCAACGTCATAACCTTCGCCTGCACGAAGTACACGCTCTTTGATATTGTCAGTAATGTGTGGAATAACTTGAACAGTACCGCCTAGATAGTCACCACGGCGTTCTTTGTTTAGAACATCCTGGTAAACACGGCCTGATGTGAAGTTATTTAGTTTGGTCATTTTCGCACGACGCAAGAAACGTTCGTAGTAACCCAAGTCTAAGTCTGTTTCAGCACCATCTTCTGTAACAAAAACTTCACCATGCTGGAATGGGCTCATTGTCCCTGGATCGACATTAATGTATGGATCCATTTTTACCATGGTCACTTTTAAACCACGAGCTTCTAAAAGTGCAGCAACAGAAGCAGCTGAAATACCTTTACCTAGTGATGAAACTACACCACCAGTAACGAAAATAAAATGGGTCATTGGGTTTCTCGTACAATCGAGCCTAAATCGGCCTGCAATGTTGCGCAATTTTACTTTACCTTGTACCTAGAAAGCAAAGTCAATCCGCATCAATTCAAAGAACAATAAACAATTGACTATTCTAACAGCAATTCCTATAAAAAATTACAGTAAGTTCATATGATTTCTATCTTGCATTTTGCTGCTATAATAGTGTATCCACTCCACACTTTTATGTTTGATGCAATGATGATGAAGAAACTTTTAATCTCCACCCTAATCCTGACTGGCCTGACATTAACTGCGTGTGTAAAAAAAGAAGCACCAAAAGAAGAAGAGCAAGTAGAAGTTACTCCAGCATCTGAAATCTCGACTCCAGAACCAACGCAATTTGAACCGCTTGAACCTGTAGAGCCAGCGGCAATTGAAGAGGAAGTAGCGCCAACGGTTGAAATTCAACGTGAGCAAACTGAAAACACCACGACTGAAATCCGTCGTGAAATCAAAAAACCAGAAACTACTGAGCCGGCACCAGTGCCTGAAACCCGCGAAGAACCTGCGTCAAAGCCTGCTGAGACCACACCTAAAACCAATTCAAATCCAGAAAACAAGTCTGAGGATGATGCGGTTGCTGACGCGATTGCCGCAGCGATGCCAGCACTTGACTAATTACAGGATCATTCATCAAAAAACCCAGCAGATGCTGGGTTTTTTATTGGAACTTTTTAAGCAGATACTGTTGCCGGTGCACGAGATAAGTGAATCAAATAGTCTGCCATTAGTCGGGTAGCCCAAGATTCGGTTTGCATCAAGCCCTGATAAAAGCCGCAATGACTGCCTTTTTTGGTGGTAATCACCATAATATTGGACATCGCCCGAATTTTTTCTTTATAAGGTTCTAAATTTCGGATGTGACAAACCGGATCATCCTCCGCATTTAAAATCATCAGCGGAATTTTGATACTTTCAAATACATAAATCGGATTGGTTGCCTGGGTATAACTGGCATAATCCGTAAATCCGGCCAGTTCAAAATAGAGTTTTTCAAATTCGGACAGATCTTTAACTTCTAATAACTGTTTCCAGCTTGGGCAGACCTGCCAGGTTTCCTGATAAGGATGAATAAAGCGCTTAATCAGTTTTTTGGCCATGACTTTACTGTAAAACGGATGCACATTGGCAAAACCGGTTTCAGTGTTATAGCCAGGGCATAAGGCAAAAGCCGCTTTGAGTGGGGTTTGTTCACCTTCTTCGCCCAGATAACGCACTAACAATCCCGTACCCGCAGAAGATCCAACCCCATAGAGATCGGACTGAGGAAATCTGTCCTGTATATACAAGAGCTGCTCACGCAAATCCTGAGTTGAACCAAACAGGTTCATTTTAGGCACAGGCATGGGTAAGTCTGCATGACCACGGCGTAAACACAATGCCACACGCCAACCGGTATGTTTATGCAGATCACGAACCAGTTCACGCATCGATTCAGGAGAACCGGTTATCGTATGCAATAAAACAATGGTAGGGGTATTTGCAGGAAGATCCAGTCCATACCAGGCAATACCGGTAATTCCGCCATCTGACATTTTCAGCTGTTCAAGCGCGTCATATTTCAGTTTAATGGTGCGTTTTTTAATTAAATCGAAATACAGAATATGTGCGTGTGCATTGGCTAACCAAGGTGTAGGACGATATTTTTGTTGCAGCTGCGGTAAGCGCTCAATGAGTCCTGAAAATACACCATTCGGATTGTAATACAGGGTCGGCTGATCTGCTCCGCTGAAACGATCCAGATATTCACTGGAAAGCTGACCCAATTTTTTAAGCAACATTTTCATCTGTCATCCCCCTCTAGTTGTACTAGCTGTGATTTACAAATTTCATGCCGACTTGAATCGATAGTTCGAATTAAGTTTTAGCTTGGAATGATTGCATCCGCTGGCCCATCTGTACAGCCAAGGCTTCAAGTCCGGACTTAGGTCGGATCATGACTTCAAAATCAATCATCTGACCCTCTTCATTAAACTGAATCATGTCAACTCCCTTTAGTTTTTTATCGCCCACATTGGCAGAAAACTCAAGTACGACATTGTTACCATCTTCACTTATAAATTCACGGTGATAAGTGAAGTTTTCAAAAACTTGAATGACATTGGTCAAAATAAAAAATACCATCTGTTTTCCAGGATAAGGCTGAAACGCTACGGGTGAACGAAATACCACTTCTTCAGCAAGTAGTTCATTCAAGATCGACATATCACGGGTTTCTAGCATTTCATGCCAGCGTACAATGGATTTTCTGGTATTTTCGATGGTCATTTTGGATTCCTTTTTTGTTTTAGTATTAAAATACTCATCCCTTTTTAAAGGTGAGAAGTACTGCTTCGCAAGGGGGATTCTTTCTTACAAATCCTCTCCCTAACCCTCTCCTTTAATAAAGGAGAGGGGAAAAAGCAGGTTTTAATATTTTCAGATCACCGCTGCCAATTCAGCACCCTGACGGATGGCACGTTTGGCATCCAGCTCACCCGCTTCTTTTGCTCCACCAATCAGATGCACATTTTTACCCACCGCTTTTAGCTCATCAAACATGGCGGTATAAGACTCCTGACCGGCACAAATAATCACGTGATCGACTTCCAACACAGCAGGCTTGTCATTCACGACAATATGTAAGCCCTGATCATCAATTTTTTCATAATTGGCGCCCGCAATCATTTTTACATCACGGTGTTTTAAACCGGTACGATGAATCCAGCCTGTGGTTTTACCCAGACTCGCGCCGACTGAAGCGGCTTTACGTTGCAATAAATAAATTTCACGTTGCGGTTTTTCTACATTTGCGGCTTTTAAGCCACCGACATTTTCATAGTCAGTATCAATACCCCATTCATCATAGAATTTTTCCGGATTGATACTGCCACTTTCCCCTTCATGGCTCAGGAATTCGGCTGTATCAAAACCAATACCGCCTGCACCAATAATGGCAACTCGCTGACCCACTGGCTTACGTTCTTTCAAAACGTCCAGATAAGACAGTACTTTTGCATGATCAATACCTGGAATCTCAAGTTGACGCGGTGTCACGCCTGTTGCCACCACAATGTCATCAAAGTTTGACTGAGCCAGTTCTTCCAGACTCGCCTTATGGTTCAGCTGCAATTTAATACGTGGCTGTAATTCAATCTGGCGTTTGAAATAACGCAAGGTTTCATAAAACTCTTCCTTGCCTGGAATGGTCTTGGCAATATTAAACTGCCCACCAATCTGAGCAGCGGCTTCAAATACCGTCACCTGATGACCGCGATTTGCCGCATATACAGCAAAACTTAAACCTGCAGGACCTGCACCAATCACGGCAATATTTTTTGCCACATTGGTTTCTTTAAAAATGAGCTCTGTTTCATAGCAGGCACGTGGATTGACCAGACAGGTGGCAATTTTCATTGAGAAAATATGATCCAGACAGGCCTGATTACAACCGATACAGGTATTGATCTCATCGCTACGACCCTGCTCCGCTTTCAAGACAAACTCAGAGTCTGCCAGCATTGGGCGGGCCATGGAAATCATATCAGCATCACCAGATGCCAATACATATTCAGCCATTTCCGGAGTATTAATACGGTTTGAAGTGATTAAAGGAATCTTCACCTGACCTTTCAGCTTACGCGTGACCCAAGTGAAGGCTGCACGTGGCACTTTGGTGGCAATCGTCGGAATACGCGCTTCATGCCAGCCAATGCCAGTATTGATAATGGTCGCACCAGCTTTTTCAATTTCTTTGGCCAACTGGATGACTTCTTCCAGAGTTGAACCGCCTTCGACCAGATCCAGCATAGACAAGCGATAAATAATGATAAAGTTCTCACCGACCATTTCACGGGTACGGCGTACGATTTCAATCGGGAAACGGATGCGGTTTGCATAGCTTCCGCCCCACTCATCATCACGATGGTTGGTACGTGCTACAATAAACTCGTTAATCAGATAGCCTTCCGAACCCATGATTTCTACACCGTCATAACCGGCATATTGAGCCAGCTTGGCACAATTGGCAAAATCATCAATGGTTTGCTGCACTTCAGCCGAAGTCAAAGCATGCGGTTTGACTGGATTAATCGGTGCCTGAATTGGAGATGGCGCGACATTTTCAGCCTGATAAGAATAACGTCCGGTATGCAGAATCTGCATGGCAATTTTCCCGCCCGCCTCATGTACGGCCTGGGTAATTATCTTATGCTTTTCAGCTTCTTCAAGAGTGTCAAGCTTGGAACCACCATGAAACGTCACCCCATCATCATTTGGAGAAATCCCGCCGGTGACGATTAAAGCGACTCCACCTTTGGCACGCTCTGCATAGAAAGCTGCCATCCGATCATATCCGCCGGGTGCTTCTTCAAGACCAACGTGCATGGAACCCATTAATACGCGGTTTTTAAGTGTGGTAAAACCCAAGTTCAATGGGGCAAGTAAATTCGGATATTTAGACATTTCAACTCCTGAGCATGCGTTTAGGCTGGCTATTGTTTTAGCAACTGGCAGTTTGATCCCTCAATCTTTCCAGTTTAATGCAACTTGTTGCACTAATTTATATGCCAGAATTGATTTTTATGCAACATGTTGCATAATAATCCCGAGTCACTTTTTTTGAGACGTTTATGTCTTTAGCGCATGTTTTATTGACCAGCCTGATTGAAAAACCTAGCACCGGAATCGAACTGGCTCGCCGTTTTGACCGTTCCATGGGCTTCTTCTGGAATGCCACTCATCAGCAGATTTATCGCGAGCTGAATGCCATGCTGCAAAAAGGCTGGATTTCGACGATAGAAGAGGAAGACTCGAATAGCCGCAAAAAAACTTATCAGGTAAAACGTCTGGGCCGGGAAGAACTGGCCAACTGGATGCTACAACAAAGCCCACCGGCACAACTGCGCGAAGAACTAATGGTACGTCTGCGTGCCGAAGCCCAACTTGGTGGCAATAACACCTTGGCAGAACTGGAACGCCATCTGGAACTGCATAAAGAAAAACTGAAAACCTATCAGCAGATTTTTGCCAAAGACTTTGCTCAAGCGGACAAAACTGACCGTACCTTATATATTCATAAAATGATTCTGCAACTGGGAATTGATCAGGAACTGGGTTGGATTTCCTGGCTGGAACAGGTTATTCCGCGACTGCAACAATTTGACGCACAACAATTATAAATACGGAGACACACATGCCCTTTTATCGCATGCCCGATGGTGAACAGCTGTTTGTACGCGAATACGGTCGGGGACAGCCGGTACTGGTACTCTCTGGACTTGGCATGCTGAGCTGGCAATGGAAAGCTTTTCTCTATCCGCATCAGAAAAATTTCCGTTTCATTATTCCAGAATGGCGCGGCTTTGGGGCTTCCAGTCGCTGTAAAATTCCGCCAGATAGGGATGCGATTTCCAGTCACTGGTTGGATATTCAGTCGGTAATTCAACAGCTCAATTTAGATAAATTCATTGTGCTTGCTTACTCTATGGGCGCAACCACAGCAATGCACGGCATACATTATGGCAACTTTTCCAGTCAGATTTCTGCTTATTTACATATCGATCAAACACCTAAAATTCCGGTCGATGATGCTTGGGCTTTTGGACTTTTTGGTCCACGTCATCAGGAATTTATCGACATCCTGCAGCAGCTCTCTGCCCTACTTGCACAATACCAGCAAGTTGAATTGATCCGCGATCTCGACATTTCGGTACGTAAACAAATCGCTGCCCTATGGCTAAAGTTTATTCAGCTACAAAATGAACAAAAATATAGTCTGAAAGCTTTCGCATTTATCCTAAATCAACCTCGCCTGCAAAGCCTGTTATTACCTTCCAGCCGGGTGGATTATATGGCGTGGTATATCAATAATTATTTATATCATCGTGAAGATTACCGCGAGGCTCTAGCTCAGCTTAGCTGTCCGGTGACCTTCTTTAGCGGTGTACAATCCAAGTTGTATCCTTTTGAAGGTCAGCGCCTGATTGCAGAAAGCCTGCCTCATGCCAAACAGATAATTTTCAGCAAGTCTGGCCATACGCCTTTACTGACTGAACCGCTAAAATTTTCCCGAGAACTTGGCATCTTCTTGAAAGAAAATTCGCAATCTAGCGGTTCAGCTACCTAAAGATTCAGGAGACAGAATAATGAAAAAGCTGGTGGTCTTTTCCGGTGCAGGCATGAGCGCCGAAAGTGGCATTAATACTTTTCGTGACAGTGATGGACTTTGGGAACAGCATCGTATAGAAGAAGTCGCCACACCCGAAGCCTGGGCCAAAAACCCACAACTGGTACAACGCTTTTATAACGCCCGCCGTAAAAATATTCTAGAAGCACAGCCAAATGCTGCCCACCAAGTGATTGCGGATCTTGAAGATAACTTTGATGTGCATGTAATCACCCAAAATATTGATGACTTACATGAACGTGCCGGCAGCTCCAAGGTGATCCATTTACATGGCAATATTCGTCTGGCCAAAAGCTCAGGCCCCGACGCACAAAGCACGACCGAGTTTTATCCAATTGAAGGCTCTGAATTAGATTTAAATCAACACTTTTGTAAGGCAGGCTATCCGCTGCGTCCTCATGTGGTCTGGTTTGGCGAAGCCGTACCCGCGTATGAAGAAGCCCAAGACTGTGTACAGGATGCCGATATTTTCGTGGTGATTGGCACCAGCCTTCAAGTTTATCCAGTTGCCGGGTTAATTCATGAGATTCCTGCGAAATGTCCGGCCTATTACATCGACCCGAAAGCCGAGCAGCAGCATTTGCCTGCACAGTTTTACAAAATCCCCCAAAACGCGACCGATGGCATGCAAACACTGCTAGGTTTACTGAAATCCGGGAATTAAATTTTTTTATATGCTGCATTCTCTGATTGACAGTATGCAACAATCAATTTTTAATCAGCTTATCGTTGCAAGGATGGAATTAAACCATGCTGTCTGATCTGGATGACTTTTACTGTTTCGCTCAGGTGGTGGAACATGGCGGCTTTAGTGCAGCCGAACGTGCGACCGATATTCCCAAATCCAAACTCAGCCGTCGGGTGTTTAATCTGGAAGAGCGTCTGGGTGTACGTCTGATTCAGCGCAGTTCTCGTCATTTTGCCGTCACCGATATTGGCATGAATATTTATCGGCATGCCCAAGTTATGCTGAATGCTGCACAGGCAGCGCATGATCTGGTGGATCATCTGAGTACCGAACCACGCGGAACTATTAAAGTCAGTCTGCCAGTGTCTATTGCCCAGAACGAACTGGCAAAAATTCTGCCGGATTTTTTGAAAAAATATCCTGAAATTAAAGTCCAGATGATGATCACCAATCGCCGGGTCGATATTATCAATGAAGGCTTTGATCTGGCCTTACGTGTCCGTTCCAGCCTGGATGATGACCCGAATCTGGTAATTCGCCAGTTTGAAAAAATTGAGCAGCACTTATTCGCCAGTCAGGGTTATTTAAACGAATTTGGTGAACTGAAAAACCCTGAGCAACTGGCTGAGCATAAAATCCTGAGTATGGCCGAAGACCATACCGAACAGTTTCTGACCTTACAAAATGAACAGCAGGAACAGAAAAAAATCCGTGTCAGTCCAACGGTCATGGGTTCTGACCTAAATATGCTGGCACAACTGGCCGCGTCAGGCTCAGGCGTCACTTTGTTGCCAGATAACGTGGTCGAGCATTACGTGGCAAGTGGTGAACTGGTTCGAGTGCTTCCTGACTGGAAAGCACCGCATGGTATTTTCCATGTGGTTTATCCTTCACGTCGCGGCTTATTACCTGCAGTAAGGGTCTTTATTGATTATCTGGTCGCTGAATTAAATCGGCGCTAAATGAAGTACTTTTGAGAAAAACTAGACAAAAAAAATAGCTCATTCTTGGGGAAAAATGAGCTAGAGAAACTTTCACTACAGCATAGTGAGCGAAAAAAAAGGAACCTATGTATCTGACTCTTAGTTTAATCAGATATAAAATCCTAAACCACTGTTTAATGTAGTGTTTTGTATGTTTTCGTCAGCAAGAACGAGTGAGTTGTAATTTATGTAAGTGGATTATCTAAATAAAGATCATGCAATCAATATTTTAAATCTCCGGATACTCACCTGTGCCTTCAGGCCAAGGCGACAACACTTCAAACCCGGTTTCAGTCACATAGACCATATGTTCCCATTGCGCAGACCAGGATTTATCCGTGGTGACCACAGTCCAGCCATCTTTCAGCTCTTTGACGCGGGCTTTTCCCATATTCACCATCGGCTCAATGGTAAACACCATGCCCGGAACCAGTTTAATGCCCTGACCCGGCTGGCCGTAATGCAGAATGTTTGGCTGCTCATGATAGACTTTGCCGATGCCATGACCACAATATTCGCGCACAATAGAATAACCTTCACGCTGTGCAACCGTTTGAATGGCATAACCAATATCACCTAGAGTCGCGCCCGGCTTCACCGCATGAATCCCGGCCACCATGGCTTCATAGGTGGTATTGACCAGTCGCTTGGCTTCTGGAGAAGGAGTTCCAACATAGTACATCCGGCTTGTATCACCAAAATAACCGTCTTTAATAATGGCAACATCAATATTGATAATATCGCCATCCTGCAGAACGACTTTCGATGATGGAATGCCGTGACAAACCACTTCATTCGGTGAAATACAGGTGGTTTTGGTATAGCCATAATAGCCAATATTGGCGGGCGTCACTTTTAAGGTATTTACAATAAAATCATGACAGAGATCATCCAGATATTCAGTCGTGACACCTGGCTTGACATGCTCCCCGATCATCGCTAAAACTTCTGCAGCCAAACGCCCAGATATCCGCAGTTTTTCAACATCTTGCTCAGTTTTAAGACTAATCGCTGGAGCGCGCATATACCTATCCTCACTATGAATCCCTGAATTATAATCCCTTTTTTGCGAAATATGTCGCAGTTGTTGAGTTTCAGTACAGTAATTTTCCTTGAAATAGGACTTTTCACTGCTGCTTATTTGTACAAACAATAACTGACATATTTTGATAGCAAGTGCAGATATTTATTGAGCTTATAAGGAAAAATATATTTTTCAGCGATTTATCAAACATATATTTCTACCAAGATTTGAATGACTGGTTATATGATTCGCAAACTCACTAGAATCAAGGCTTCCAGCCTTAAAATAAACTCCAAAAAATTGGACATATACACTAAAATCGCTTTCTTTTGTTCTATTGATCTCCCTTTATGACAAGTCTGCGTACCCGGGATATTGTCGCCCTAGGTTTTATGACCTTTGCACTGTTTATTGGTGCGGGCAACATTATCTTCCCACCGATTGTGGCTCAACAAGCCGGTGAACACGTATGGCTCGCTGCTTTAGGTTTCCTTATTACAGCAGTCGGCTTACCCGTGATTACCATTATTGCGTTGTCTCGCGTTGAAGGCTCCATTCAGGCACTAAGCTCGCCTCTGGGCAAAGCAGCCAGTATTTTGCTGACTGTAATCTGTTACTTAGCTGTTGGCCCTTTATTTGCGACGCCACGTACCGCAACCGTTTCTTATGAAATCGGTTTTTCATCTTACTTTGGCAATGAATCTGGCAGTCTGCTCATTTACAGCATCATCTATTTTGCTGTGGTGACCATCGTGTCCTTATATCCCAATAAGATTCTGGATACCGTCGGCTATTTCCTGTCGCCACTTAAAATTATTTCTTTGATCATTTTGGGTGTAGCAGCCGTGATGATTCCTGCCAGCAATCCGCCTGCAGCGATCGATAATTACGTTACCAGTCCAGTGACTGAAGGCTTCGTAAATGGTTATTTAACCATGGATACTTTGGGCGCTTTAGTTTTCGGTATTGTGATTGTCAAAGCCATTACTTCACGTGGTGTAACCGATAAAAAACTGATTACCAAATATGCAGTGAATGCCGGCATTATTTCTGGTATTGGTTTAACTCTGGTGTATTTAAGTCTGTTTAAACTTGGACTAGGTAGCCATGAGATTGCACCAAATGCAGCCAATGGTGCCATTATCCTGCATGCATATGTACAACATGCTTTTGGCGATATGGGTGCTTACTTCCTGTCCGGCATGATTTTTATTGCCTGTATGGTCACTGCAATTGGTCTGACCTGTGCCTGCGCTGAGTATTTTTCCAGCTTGACCAAAATTCCGTACAAGATCTTTGTATTTATTCTGGTGGGCTTCTCACTGGTGATTTCAAATCTGGGTTTAACCAAACTGATCGCTGTTTCGGTTCCAGTCTTAAGTGCGATTTATCCGCCTGCCATTAGCGTCATTATGCTGAGCTTCTGTGCAAACTTCTTCAAGAAACCATCTCATGTGATTGCGCCAGTGACCCTGGTGGCCTTGATCTTTGGTATTTTTGATGGATTAAAAGTCGCTGGTTTTGAATTGCCTGCATTACTGCAAAATTTACCTCTATCAGATCAGAATCTGGCCTGGTTTATCCCGTCCATGATTGTATTGCTGATTACAGCTGTGATTGACCGTATTAGAAACTAAAACTTCTAGGATGTCTGAAAAATCGTATTTTTACCCAAAATCCGGTTTGAGCGTGATCAATAATTGTCAGGTTTTACCCAAACGGACATTTATTGTTTCTTAATAATGACATCAAATCACCGCTGTAAATCTTGATACTAAGATTTTCTATAAAATATGATGTATAGAATTGCACTTTAATTATTTTATTTTTTATATAAATATAAACAAAACTTTAATTTCCTGATTTTAGATACCTATTGTTGCCAACTTAAACCAAGTCCCCGTCCGAGTCATACGCAAGCTTACAAAGTATTGATTAACACTACATATCTTTGGCGTAGAATTTGCATTTTCTATCTGGTCGCATTGATCAAATGATGACTACATCTTATTTCCAAAATTAGTTGGAGGTGAAATCTGAAAATATAATTCTTGCCTAATCAAGTAATTATGTAGTTATACGACTAAAGATGACCATTTTGACTGTAAAAGCCTGCCACAGCAGTTGCAAAGGTCCAAATTAAACAGTACAACTATATATTCAATTCTGACTGATTAAATCTGCTTTAATCTTCAATAACATAAATAAATGGGAGGGATGGAGATGTTATCATTACATTTCAACAAGCAAGTCTTCATTGACGCTCTTAAAGCCAACAACACCAATCTGGTGACATTTATATGCACCACTTTTGCACTCATGCTGACTTTAACCGTCCATTGCTTAATTCAAGGTAATTTAAAACTTGAATACTTTGGCTATGCACTGATTGTCTCAGCTGCGTTTTTCCTATGGGCTGCCATAGACCAGAAATACCGATAAACAAATTTTAAATTAGCCCAGATGGATGATTTGGCCAGTCATCCATCTGGTGAAAAAAGTGTTTTAACTTTCAAACATTCCAGCATCCTTTCAGAATAACTATACAAAGAAGATTAGAATAATCCCGCAAATGCTCCATAGACCAAAATCCCTGTCCCGCCCAATTCTGCGATAATTAAACCCAGCATGGCTAAAGTCATCAAACTTTCTGGCAAATGAAACTTACCCAGTTGATGCGGCTGTTTAAACTGATTCGTTGTGTCTTGCAGGAAACCATGCAACACATAAGCCCCAATAGAAAAACTAAAAAACAGAATATTGATCAATACGCAAATCAGATTTACTGCACTCGATAACACTGAACAATAGGCCAGCACTGCTAGAATTAAGGTTGAAGGCGCATAAAGTAGACTGCTACGATGGGCAATATCGACATAATAATGTGCGCGTGACTGAGGTGATTGACGAATCTGCCAATATTTCCAGACACCGGTCAACATCCCGATCCACAACAATATTCCACTAAAAATAACGGCTATTTTAACGGCCAGCTCAAGTTCCATTAGCTGCATAAGTTTATTCCATCTCTATTATTTTACTGACTTTTAAGTCATGTTTTCCCCAAGCTACCCTGCTAAAAATCTATACAGTAAAAGCTTCATGGGATTATAAAAATCATAGTGTATCGTATGTCTGAATTTGAAACATTGACTCTCCAGTGTCAGGATGGCTATCGCTTAAGTGCACGTTTTTATGCAGCTATTTCTGAAACTGAAAAACTTCCAGTATTAGTCTGTCCGGCAACTGGCATTACTAAACAGTTTTATCATCAGTTTTGTGTGTGGTTACAAGCTCAAGGCTATGCCGTTATGGTCTTTGATTTCCGGGGGATTGGTGATTCACTACATGGCCCGTTGAAAAATTCAAAAGCCAGTATTGTGCAATGGGGTCAACTGGATATACCGGCCGCGATTGATGCTTTATCAACGCGTACCAATGCAAGAAAAGTGATACTACTTGGACATAGTGCCGGTGGTCAGCTTTTAGGTATTGTGCCAAATTACGATAAAGTCGCAAAAGTGGTGGCCGTCTCTGGCTCTACTGGACATGTGAAAGGACTCAAAGGTAAAACCAAGTTACTTGCGCCAGTGATGTTTAATGTTATTTTCCCACTGGCACGCATCACTAAAGGCTATGGCCCGACTCAAGCCATTGGTATGGGGGAAAACCTGCCTAAAGATGTGGCTCGCGAATGGGCACAGTTCTGTAGCAAACCGGGTTATGTGATCAATGCGATAGGTAAAAAAATTGCACCATCACATGATTATCATGCCCAGATCACCTGCCCTGTGACTGCGATCTGGTCATCGGATGATGAAATTGCCACCGAAGCCAACGTTAAAGATTTATTGCGTTTATATCCAAATGCAAAAACCCGGATGATTGAACTCAAGCCAAAAAGTTATGCGCATAAGGCCATTGGTCATATGTTGATGTTTAAGAAATCGCATCAGAATTTATGGCCAATGATTGAACAGCAATTGACTGTTTAAATCAGATTGAGATGGTTATTTGCAGGCTGCTGTGCTTTAATACGCGCAGTATGAGATGAGCCTTGTATGAGTATCACG
This sequence comes from Acinetobacter sp. 129952, assembly GCF_056642055.1. The sequence continues at coordinate 44,961 of NZ_JBWVSU010000004.1, forward strand.
TGAGTGATACGACTAGCCCCGTTAATTTTAATAATTACGGGGCTTTTTCATGGGCTTTCGTTTACGGTAGATCACGGTTTCGCCATATTTTTGGAATACCCAATCTTTTGCTTGTTGGTCGGTGACGTTTTCACAAAGGTAGTAATCATGATCCCATGCTTCTTGATGGAAAATGACCTGTTTACGGTAGATCACTTGTTTTCCGTTTTCGGTACAGACAAAGCTATCACCTTGGTCTTTGACTTGAGTTCCATTCAGGAAGCCACCGATGCAGAGGAAGCGGGATTGTTTGGGCATTGTCATGGATCTAAGATTCAAACTTAAGAAAAATTTTTCAATTTATAGTTAAACATATTTTTTAACATTTCAGGATCAACTCTATGATCTTTTTTCCAATAATGATCTGGGTTAGTATTATAAGAAATACTTTCTATTTCTTTAAAATTTATATTAATAAAAACTTCATCTGAACTTACATTATAATCGTAATATTGGCTTAAAGTAATTTTATCTTTTTCATATGCCATATGAAATTTCAATTCAACTAACAAGAAATCTATTTCTGATATTCTTGAAAAAATTTCTAAATTACTAGCCAAGTAACCTATATATAGATTTCTATTTTTCATTGTAATTAAAATTGGATATTTTTTACTATTCATCTCTATTAAAGAACTAAGTGAATAATCTTCTTTGTCCGTGAAATCTAAAAGTGTATCAATATCAACTTTTGTCGCGGTTAAAATATTTTTTTTATTTAAAACAATCTTAAATTTTAAATTTTCTTCTTGACCATTTTCTAAATTATCATCGTTATAATCTGTTGTAATTATTACTTCTTGAGTATCTTTATGGCGATATCCACTATAAATGGGACAAAAAATGAAATCAGTTTGTCCATTTAAAAATCTATCAAAAATATCATGTTCATTATAAACAAAACCAATATAAACTTTTTTATCAGTCATACTGAGCATTATAAGTTTTTCAGTAAATTTATCTGCATTCAAGAATGCAGAGTTACTTATAAGCTTGTCAATTGGATTTGTTAAAGCTATTGAATAAATCTCATTTTTATTCTTTTTATCTATGCCTCTAAAGAACCATAAATACCTGAAAGTAATATAAAAAAATAATACACATAGCGAAATGAAAAAGTTAAAAACCCATACAACGTTAAAATCAGGAAGCTTGTTAATATTTTCTAAAAAATTAACTTTACTATCATATACTACCCACTCTACAGAATAAAAAATTGGTAATGTAATAAAAAGAGAAATAAAAAAAATAGAAAAACCAAAAAATGCACTTTTATAATAAGACTGATGTGCAGATAACTCACTTTTTGAATGTTTCTCTATATAATCTAGACTATAGTAAATATAACCCAGTACTATTAAACTAAGTATTAAAAACAAGCCATTCATTCAGAAGCTAATTCTCTCTGGACAGAACTTCTTCGACTACGACGCTTAGAAGCTAATTCTTGCTGAATCTTTATCATAGTAAGGACAGCTAGGCGTTGAGGATCCTCATTTTCATCAACATAGTTAGCAACATTTTTCGAATTATTTACAAGTTGCTTTCTAATGTTTCTTTCTTTTTCAAAGATCGCGAACATGAGATCACCTTTTGATAAAAACCTATCTTTCACAATTATAACATAAAATAAGGGCTGATAAATCAGCCCTTATTTTAAACTACTTTTTAATCAACAATTAAGTTAACTGAGCAGCAGCAATTTTCTTAGTATCAACGTCTTTAGCAGCGTTAGTATATTCGCTCATCTTGTCGAAGCTTAAGTATTGATAGATGTCAGCTGACATGCTGTCAATTTGAGCTGCATACTGTTGGTATTCTTCTGGAGAAGGTAATTTACCCAATACAGCAGCAACAGAAGCAAGTTCAGCAGAAGCCAGGTAAACGTTAGCACCTTGACCTAAACGGTTCGGGAAGTTACGCGTAGAAGTCGATACACAAGTCGTGTTCGGAGCTACACGTGCCTGGTTACCCATACACAATGAACAACCTGGCATTTCAGTACGCGCGCCAGCTTTACCATAAATGTTATAGAAACCTTCTTCCATCAACTGATGTTCGTCCATACGCGTAGGTGGAGCAATCCACAAACGAGTTGACAACGCACCACCAGGAACTTTCTCTAACAATTTACCAGTCGCACGGAAGTGACCGATGTTCGTCATACAAGAACCAACGAATACTTCGTCAATTTTCGCGCCTTGAACGTCAGAAAGAAGTTTCGCATCATCTGGATCGTTCGGGCAGCAAAGAATAGGTTCTTTGATGTCTGCAAGATCGATTTCATACACTTTGGTGTATTCAGCATCAGCATCAGCTTTGATCAGGCTTGGGTTAGCCAACCATTTTTCCATGTTCTCAACACGACGAGCCATCGTACGCGCATCGCCATAACCTTCAGAAATCATCCACTTCAACATAGTGATGTTTGAACGAAGGTATTCAGCAACTTTCTCTTCAGAAAGCGTAATAGAACAACCAGCAGCTGAACGTTCAGCAGAAGCATCAGAAAGTTCGAATGCTTGCTCAACAGTCAGGTCAGTTTCCATTTCTGTTAAGTCGATCTCAAGGATACGACCAGAGAAGATGTTTTTCTTACCTTTCTTCTCTACAGTTAAGTCACCTTCCTTAATTGCGTAGTAAGGAATTGCATGTACAAGGTCACGTAGCGTGATACCAGGCTGCATTTTACCCTTGAACTTCACAAGTACAGATTCAGGCATATCTAGTGGCATAACACCAGTTGCTGCAGCGAACGCTACAAGACCAGAACCCGCCGGGAATGAAATACCGATTGGGAAACGAGTATGCGAGTCACCACCAGTACCAACAGTATCCGGAAGAAGCATACGGTTTAACCAAGAGTGAATAATACCGTCACCTGGGCGTAAAGACACACCACCACGGTTCATGATGAAATCAGGAAGCGAGTGTTGCATTTGAACGTCAACTGGTTTTGGATACGCAGCTGTATGACAGAAAGATTGCATAACAAGGTCAGCAGAGAAACCTAGGCAAGCCAAGTCTTTCAATTCGTCACGCGTCATTGGACCTGTTGTATCTTGCGAACCAACAGTAGTCATCTTAGGTTCACAGTAAGTACCTGGAAGTACGCCTTGACCTTCAGGAAGACCACAAGCGCGACCCACCATCTTCTGAGCTTGAGTGAAACCTTTGCCAGTTGCAGCAGGTTGAACCGGAGTACGGAACATTGTAGATACTGGAAGACCTAAAGCTTCACGAGCCTTAGTCGTCAAACCACGACCAACGATCAGGTTAATACGACCGCCAGCACGTACTTCGTCTAGAAGAACTGGAGTTTTAAGTTCAGCTTCAGCGATTTGCGCGCCGTCTTTGAACGCAGTTACTTTAGCAGCAGCGTGATCGATCTTAAGAACGATTTCATCGCCCATGTTCATGTTGGCAACATCGATCTCGATCGGTAACGCACCAGCATCTTCCATCGTGTTGAAGAAAATTGGAGCGATTTTAGAACCTAGGCAGTAACCACCGTCTTTTTTGTTCGGGATGTGCGGAATGTCGTCACCGAAGAACCAAAGTACAGAGTTAGTTGCAGATTTACGAGATGAACCTGTACCAACAACGTCACCAACGTAAGCAACCTGGTTGCCTTTCGCGATCAGTTCTTTAATTTGGTTAAGTGGACCCACTTCACCAGGAACTTCTGGATTGATCCCGTCACGTACGTTTTTCAACATTGCATTTGCGTGCAATGGAATGTCTGGACGGCTCCAAGCGTCTTGTGCAGGTGACAAGTCGTCAGTGTTGGTCTCGCCAGTTACTTTAAAAACAGTCAGTTTGATTTCTTCAGGAACGTCTTTACGGCTAGTGAACCATTCAGCGTCTGCCCAAGACTGCATAACTGCTTGAGCATTTGCGTTACCAGCTTTTGCTTTATCAGCAACGTCATGGAATGCATCAAATACAAGAAGCGTTTTTTTCAATGCTTCAGCTGCAAGTTCAGCAAGCTCAGCATTGTCTAAAAGTTCAACTAAAGGCGCTACGTTATAACCACCAAGCATAGTACCTAGTAAGTAAACAGCACGTTCTTTAGAAACGAGTGGAGAGGTTGCTTCGCCTTTTGCCAATGCAGCTAAGAACGCAGCTTTTACATATGCAGCTTGGTCAACACCTGCTGGTACACGGTTTTCAAGCAAATCTACCAAGTATGCTTCTTCACCAGCTGGCGGGTTTTTTAGTAGTTCAACTAATGCAGCTGTTTGGGCATCGTCAAGTGGCTTCGGTGGGACTCCGAGTGCGGCACGTTCTTCAACGTGTTGGCGGTAAGCTTCTAGCACAGTGTTATTCCTCTTTTTTAAAAAATTACTTATGAATTCCTGCTTATTCCAAGCTTCATAAATAATATGGACTCCGAAATTTTACTAAATTTCCAGTTAAAAGTTAATGCAACTCAAGTGTTTCTTCGTGATGCTCGTTATTTTATAACTAAATGATGCTCTTAATGATTATTTCATAATCAGTTCCAGCTTACACCACACGAAACAAGCCCATGAATAGGCCCTTTTAACTGAATTTAATGCATAAAAAAGGCAACCCTAATGTTGCCTGATTTGACGTTAAAAAGATACTCCACCTTAGTGTACAGTGGTCGAGTTTAAATACTGCTGATATGAGTCTCGGCAGCCTTGGAATTTCACCACGCATTCATCTTCATAGGTGCTACTGTGATTATTGCTGGCAAAGGAAATATCAATCTGATAAAGCTTTTTCTCTTGTTCTAGCATCTTCTTTAAAACGACTTTGTCACCGACGCTGAGTACATAGCGACTGCCGCCAATAATGACCACACCTTCTTCATCTTCCAACAGCAGATCAGAATGATGCAAATATCTTACGACTTCCATATTGTGCTACTCCTCGGTTAATTGGAGTTAAATTCATTATTCAATATAAAGATAAGTATTTCTATATTTTAGATTTAGAAATTGTCACAAAGTGTACATTTTGCTTAGGCTATTTTTATTATTTAGTCTTTTGAAGATGCTTATATTTAAATACGTTTAATGGGAAATATGGGTTGGATAATTTTATCCAAATATAAAAAAACCGTTCCTTAGAACGGTTTGTAATCTGGTAATTCGTCATGCGGTGTCGCAATACACTTTGCAGTAAATTCAGCGCGGACTTTTTCACGGGCTGCTTTTACATCTGCCTTAATCTCTTCGGCTGGAATCGCATAGACTTCATCAATAATATTCAGGATAAAACCTTTGGTGGTTTCGTCGTCGATCTTGTTGGCATGCTCGATTGCTTTTTCTTTCTCAATCGCATTCTGACGATCCAGCATAATGGTACGCGCCGCATTACCGACGCTTCGACAATAACCTTGCCACTGCTCTTCAGGGGTTAAGGGTTTCTTCTCGGCACAACCGGCCAGCGCCAGCATAAACGATAAAGCCAATAACTTTTTCATGAATTTCTCCTTCCGAGGGGCAATATAAAAGATCGGGGAAGATTTGTCATTTCAAAATGCCAGTTGTATGGAATTAAAAAAAGCCCACTCATGGGCTTTTTCATTTTATGTGATTAACCGCATGAAGCTTGAATAATCTTTTTGCTTACAGGATCTACGGTGACAGTCACTCGTTCTTCACGATAATCCATCGTCACCGCTTGACCCGGTTCGACCATACGTACAATTTGTGCCTTGGTTTTCTGCTTGATTTGCGCTTCAGTCAAATTGGACTGACCGACCAATTCCGCTGCCTGATCAGCAATACATTTAGGTTGATTCATGTGCAGTAATTCCCACTCCTCGACCACCTGACCATTCTTTAAATGGCAATATCCGACCTGACCATTGCTTTCAGTACGAATTTCAAGCTTGCCACCCTGATTGACACAATAAGCGCTTGCAGGATTCGCTGAACCTATTTTAGGAGCTTCCGTCTTAGATTGCGGCGTGGTAGTACATGCGCTTAAAGCGACAGCCAGCAAACCGAACAGCATTGTTTTTTTCATGAGAGCCTATTCTTCTTTAATAATTCTTCACCAATTTAGCATATTTCCTTGTCCTCGCCAGACACAAGTCTGTGTACATTTTTAACTGTACTTTTTCATTAAAAAATGGAAATAAGACCTTTGGAAATTAAGGACTTCAACGCTATAACTTCTTTCAATGAACAAGAAAAACAGAAGAGAAGAACCTCTACAAAATACGAAAATTCCGGATGAATAGTCTGAACCAAGTAATTATGCACCTCAATAGCATTGCATTGTCATTACATCAATCAAATATGACTTCACTTTTAGATTTGTGATCTGTGCTGGATTGATTTAATATTTGATTGAATTTTAAACTTTCTATTGGCATGACAGACGATTCTCAACTCTCCCTCAAGGAATATCTTGCTACGGTTCAGGAAGTGGTCAAACTCACTTTCGATACACCGGTATGGGTCAAAGCCGAGATTCGTAATTTAAGTATTAAAGCAGGCCATTATTATCTTGAGCTAGCAGAAAAAGAAGCCGACAGCGATCAGGTGATTGCCAGTTGCCGAGCGACTATCTGGAAATTTAGTGCCCAGAAAATTGTCACGCAGTTTGAACGTGAAAGCGGAATTGAGCTGAGTCGTGATTTGAAAGTGCTGATTAAAGTCAAAGCTAATTTCGATCCGCAGTATGGTTTTTCTTTAAATATCGTTGAAATTGATTCAGGCTATACCTTAGGAGATATTGCCCGGCGTTATCAGCAGATTGTTGAGCGGTTAACGACTCAAGGACTGATTCAGCGCAATAGAAACTTGCCCAGCCCTTTTGACCTGAACCGGATTCTGGTGATTGCTCCCGAAAATGCAGCAGGCCTGGGAGATTTCAAAAAAGATGCCGATGCACTACAGCATGCGCAGGTGTGTGAGTTTGTCTATCACAGTGCGACTTTTCAGGGAAATACCGCCCCGCAAAGTATTATGTACAGTCTGGCGCAAGCGCTCAAACAATGGGCTCAGACCTATAACACTGCCCCGGATCTGATTGTGATTATACGAGGGGGTGGCGCAGTCAATGATCTGGCTTATTTGAATGATTATGATCTGGCTGCCCTGCTCTGTAAACGTTCGGTACCGGTCTGGGTCGGCATCGGGCATGAAAAAGACCGTACCATTCTGGATGAGATTGCGCATCGCTCCTTTGATACTCCGAGTAAAGCCATTGCCGGAATCCGCAATCATATCTTTGAACTAACCCAGGATGTCCTGAATTATCTACAGCGTATTCAGCGTTTATCCCAGCAACAGATTCAAGCTTATCAAAATCAGAATGATCAATTTTTGAAACTGATTCAAAGTCTGGCCAACAACCAGATTATGGATGCGCTGCAACGTCTGCAACAGATCAAGGCCAATACTACCAGTCTGGCCCAGCAGCATACCCAGCTGATTAATCAGCAGCTTGATGCCCTGATGCGGGAAACGCTACTACAAAATCCTAAACATGTTTTATCCAAGGGTTATGCCATCGTGCGCCAGCAAGAACATGTGGTTGCCTCTATTCAACAGATTCAGTCCAGCGATCTGGTTGAAGTCGAATTACATGACGGCATTTTTTCAGCACAACTTATACAGGTACTTCCTCATGAATCATGATACTTTGAGCTTCCAACAAGGCTATGACATCTTGAAAAAGAATGCGGAATTGCTCGAATCTCAGCAAGAACCGGATATTGATAACTTGATGAAAATCGTGGAAGAATCCATGACCGCCTATAAAGCTTGCAAGGCACGGGTTGAAGCGGTTCAAACTGCGTTAAATGATACTTTTAAAGATTAATTGGATGTCATTTCAAATATTAGCTTAGACTATTCTGCTAGATTGAGTTGACATAAAAGCTCTCATTCATGGGGGCTTTTTTATTAAGTGAAAAAAATCATTTCAATGACTATTTAAATTTTCTAGATGGGGATTTTGATCAATCCGCTCAATTCTAAATGGGAAATATTGTATTTTCATTCTCATCCACCAGACGATAAAAAGCCCAATATTGAATTGGGCTTTTTATTACTCTTCAATTTCTATAGGATCACCGTCTTCAGGGTGAATATGACGCGTCCCATCATCCGCAGGATCAACACTAGAACCATCTTTGGTAATAGCATTGTACATTTCATCCTCTTTCTTATCATCGATAAATTCTTCATCTTCGAAATCTTGAGGCTCACTATCGTCGTCAAAGTTCAAAGGCTTTTCTTCATTTATCATGGCGATCCATCACTTATTTAACCAATAAAATATCATGCTCAAATATTTGAAAGATTCATTCAAGAGTCAACGATGATCATTTGTGTAACTGAATAAACACAATAGTCATTGGAACATTACTTTTCTATCGACAAAAAAATGCCTCCTTAGGGAAGGAGGCTGAAATTGGAAAGAAACTACAGCGATAGAATCTATTCATGAATTATATATAAACTTATAATTTATACATTAGCATAATATTACATTAATTTTTCAATTAAAAAGCCCGCTTACTCTTTCAAATAAGCGGGCTAGTGCTGTAGTCATTTTCTTCGTATTATTTGCGTCTTCTTGTTTTCGCAAAATGACTATAGCACTGTGAATTTATCAATAAAGTATAGGGAGTATTAATAAACTGTTCTCTTACATTTGCTTTAAGTTACTTTTCGTTCAATAAGCTGTACATATTAAAAAAGCCCACCTTTCGATAGGCCTTTCCCTTTATCACTTTTGCGCTGATTCAGGTATGTTGTCAAAGTGAGCAACGACTAGAGAATAAGCAAGCTATTGATAAAAATATATAAATACACCATTAACATATAAAAAAATTATAGTTTTATAAAAAATAACTATACTTGTTGAAGTAATTGGCGATTTTAGCTTTCAACGACACTTTATAGCTGACTTAATTTACTAGACATATAAGTTAAAAATAGCGTCTTATCCTGAAAATCAGGCATTTCAAACACCCAAAAAATGTAATTTTTAGATCTCAATTTAAGTTTCACATTCACAGTCTTTACTTGAATCATTGCATCCTCATGCTGCATTTCTGCGAATAATTCTAAAATCAGGGCAAAGAATCTCAGTTTGTTGACTGTGTTGTATTTTGTTGGTTTATATATTCTCAAGGCTTCAGAATATATAAGCTCGCACCATTCATTTCCATCTTCATCATCCATTAGCTCTCATTTAATTATTTAAAATAGATCACGAGGTAGGTTTATAACATGATGGCTATAATTAAACTGCTTTTAATCTGAATATTAAAATTATAATTTTTTAGAAAATAAAAAAGCCCATCATCCGATGAGCCTTTTTGGAAAATATATCGTGAAGAACTAAGCTGCAAATTCTTGCAGTACAAATCGTTTTACACTTTCATCAAAGTCAGGTTTTGAAAGAGCAAGCTTGCCATTTTTCATAGTTTTATAACAATAACTCGCTGCTACTCCCATACCCACCAAAGTCAACAACTTCATTGCTCACCTCTTTACTGGGAAGATTTGAATATAAAGTTATCATTCAAATTTGTAGTTTTCCAACTCAGTTTCGATTGTTTTCTGTACTACATGTTAATGAATGTATGAATAATAAATGAAAACCTGCCGCATGCTGAGTTTGCTTAAAGTCCTTCAACTAGTGGTTAATTTGCGTATCTATCCAGTTAAGGAAATTTTCCTTATTACTGAATTCTGGCATAGACCCTAAATTTATAGTCTCTTTAGCCCCAAATTTTCCGGCGACAGTATTCGGTGCTTGAACTCTGAAATCCAGAGGATCACTTTCATGTAGAGTTCTAAAATATTCTACCGCTTTATCAAATTCACTTTTATCCTTAAAACCTGGTCGTTCCTTTAAAAAGTCATAAACTTGTTCTAGAGCTGGTAGATAATTATTTTTAGGCATTCTGTTTTCTCTAAAATGATGAGTTTTATGATGAAGACCTATTTTGAATGAATAATGATAAGAATATTCCCTTATTTCTTAGAGTTTATGTAAATCATGATGATTTGAGAGTTAAATCCAAATTCTAGAGTAACCTGATAAAAAATGAGCGTAAACATACACTCATTTTTACTACATTTTCTAATGCATGCTTAACTGGCTCGCATTGCTCTAAAATAAAGTCTGTTTTATTGAAAAAAGTGCAAATGTCAGCTGCTCTATCAGCAAAGATCAGATGTTTTTAAATACGTCACTTTAAGGTTCAAGCCTAATTAACGCTATGAATATCAAGTTCATCATTGGTGGTCAATACAATAGAAGCCAAAATTGGAATACCCAAAATGAAAGGTACAGCGAAAATCCATAGAACTACGGTTACATCCGATTTAAAGAAAAATTGAATGACGAATGCAGTCAAAATAAGTACAGAAAATAGAATCGCAGCAAAACGGATGATAAATTTAGTCGACATGCGAAGATGCTCTTATGCGTGAAATCGTATTTTCAATATACACCTATTTTTATTATGGGTTTATTGATTTTCAGTCTGTTATTGCATGTTTTAATTGATTTTCTATATGTGATAACTGAATTATACGACGATCAGTTTTCTTTACCCTGAAGTCTCATCCTAAATTCTTTCTCTACTCGTGATTTCATTGTCGTATATATAGAGGGATTGAATTCAGACATTAACGCTTCTGCTGATCCATAAATCAATCTACTGTATGACCAATAAAATTTGTGTGCTATCTCAAATTAAAAAAGCCCTAAAATTAGGGCTTTTTTAATGAGATTAGAATCGCCAATTATAGAACAAGTCAATCGCACGTTCTAAAGACTGACTCGCTTCCAGATACAGACGCTGATTTACCTGATAACGTAAAGTCAGCTTATTCACTGGTGTGAATACCCCGACCCCATAGCGCAGATATAAATCAGGCGTAATATAACCGGTCACAGAAACCTGGGTATCATCTCCTGTACCTTGGGCATCCAGAGCTAGACCAGTTAAGCCAAAACTGCGCCCGATCTGGTTGGTCAGTGCGCGGGTGCTACCCAAGCCCAAACTAATCCCCGCAGCAGCGATCGTATTATTCACATCGGATCTAAATCCTTCAGCCTGGCTTAAACCAGATACACCCTCATTAACACGACCGGTAATCAAGGCATTTAAGGCTTCCTGTTCTGACAGGCCCGCATCATTATAAATCTGAATACTTGGACTCGATGCAGTCCCTGTTACCCGTACCCCGACTGTACTACCCTGAACCGATTTATTGGCATCAATGTCCAGTGTCGGATTGGTAAGTTCACCATTAAAACGCGCGATAGCACGATTCAAGTCCAGACTTTGGCCATAGGCTTCGATTTTCACCCGCTGTGATACCCCGATTGCACCATTGGCACGCATTGCAGTTTCCAGACCACGCTGTGACAGATTGACTCGACCCAAGAGTGGAATACGACTGTCAAAGCCCTGAAAGATCACCTGATTCCCTAAAGAAACGGCAACATCTGCCCGGATATCCCAAGGACGTGCAGACTTCAAGATCGCCAGCTGATCATCACCTTCACGCACGACACGTACATCTGAAGATAAACCAACTACAGGTTCTGAGGCTTCAGGCATTGAAATCAATGCCCGCGGTACATCGACTGTGCCACTCAGACTCAGTTTTTTATTAAATGGATACATGTCCAGGGTCAAATCAGGTGTCACCACAGCAGTAATTAATGGGGCCTGACGAATCAGCAGATTGTCACCTTGCAGTTTTAACTGCACCCGCGGATCACCTTTCCAGTCCACAGAACCGGTTAATTTGCCCACACCACGGCCACTGTTAAATGCGCCATTGATGCTGGCAGAATTCTGACGTATGGATGAATAGAGCTGTACATTAGTCAGATTCACCGGTAGGGAGATCATGCTAATCGAAGCATCTTTGACCCGAACCTCACCCTCAAGTAAAGGATCCGTTAAAGTTCCGCTAATTTTTCCGGCATAAGATAAAATCCCGTCCAGATTACGGATGTCCTGAATAAATGGCTTAAAGACCTTGAGCTGTACCTGGTTAAAGGCAATTTCGCCACGCATCGGTTTACTGTCACGATATGGATCAATGATGACATTGGCATAGCCGGTTCCGATATCTGGTGTTTTGACATCCAGACGAAGCTGCAAGCCATCTGCCACACTTTTTGCGACCAACCCGACTTCATCATATTTGAGTGTAGAACCCAAATAATCTGGATCTTCAGAAGATAAGCCCACCACACCATTACGCGTCACCAGACGTGCGTCGATTTTAGGTTTGGCGCCTTGTGCCCAAGCAGCCTTGGCATAACCATTGACTTTACCCGTCAATGCCAATCCATCAGGCAGGAATGCACTGAAGTCTTCCAGATCAAGGTTTTGAGTAATAAAAGAGGCACTGCCACGGGTTTTGTTGACCCGAATCGGCTGATCAAAACACAACTGGCTTTGCTGACTCATCCAGCAATGAGCACCAACAAACAGATCCGATTGAGCACTGTTATAAATCACTGCTGCATTTTGACGTTGCACCAGACGGGCACGTAAAGAGTCGAAATCACCTTTTTGAATCTGACCCAGCCAGTTATTTTGGGCATTAAAGCCACCGGCGAGCTGCACAAAGAATTTTGACAGGCGGTTTTCTGCCTGCACTTTGAGAATGTGCGCAGCACGGGTACCGGCCAATGATATCTCACCGCGTACAATCTCGCGTGAACCACTACGCAGGCGATCCATAGTTGCGGTCAATAAAGTTGGTGTGCTTTGCGATGTTGGCAACTGTCCACGAACACGAACTTTCTGCACGCTAAACAGGTTTTTAAAGGCAAAATTGTCGATAGACAGGTTGGCTGAAGCCTGCAATCGTGGCTGTGCCTGCATATTGATATAGCCCTGCGCACGACCTCTTAAGCCTGGATACAATTCAAACAGAGCCGGCGCATTGACTTTCAGTTGGAGATTTTGTGCATTACCGGTCGCCTGAATCTGGTTGCTGGCATAAGACAGGAACAAGTTATTGGCTTCAAACTGCTGTGGTACAAAACCGCGCTGGTTCGAATTAATGATGACCGATAAATTACCTGTACCACGTACCGGTTTATTATTCAGCATACCGGCCAGATTTAAGCGTTGAATCTGAATGCGTTTTAAGGCATCTGACCACACCCCTTGGGTTTGCACATTGCCTGACAATTCGCCTTTCAGTTTGGCATTAAAATATTGCGGCTTAAAACGGATTAAAGATGCATTGATATCCCAGCCAATCCCATTCGCCAGATTGACCAGACCGCTGGCATTAATCTTGCCAGCCACACCATCATGTCGGAATTCATTTATCTTCAACATTTCCGGGGTGCCTGAAACGCGCAGTTTCAGCATACCCTGACTGGCTTTAAGCTGGCTAGAATTTAAAGCACCATCATAATTGACCGCATAACCTTTAAAAACACCGCCCGCTTTTTCATTATGGAATAACAAGGCAATAGTACTGTTACCGGTCAGACGTACGGTTTCATTTTGCTCTGCCAGTCGTCCGGTCAGGTCAACACTGTTCAGTTTGATAATCTGCTGATTCGGTTGCGCATAACCATTGGCTTTAACCTCGCCATTCAAACGATCTACCGGTGAAGCTGCCGCAATAGTTTGGGTATTCAAATTTTTGGCATTTAATACTGCGGCCCATTTTAACTGGCGTTTTTCCTGTGGCAGTTCAATCCGTGCATTGCCGCTTAAGCTGCCTGCTGCATTGGCGCTGTAATTAAAGCTCGGGACATTCAGGATATTTTTGTTCAGATTGAGCTTGGCTTGGTACATGCCTGCAGGTAGAAGTCCTTCTTCATGCTGCTCGACTTTAGTCGCCACATGAATATTCTGCTGACCTTCGACCAATGCCAATTTGACATCGCCAGACTGACTGCTGAGCCAGCCCACATAAGGTACGGCGCGATCAATATTTTTCCAGGCAACATCTAACAGCATCGGTTGTACTTTATTGCCTTTGGCTGGGTTTTGATCCAGCTTCAGATTCCAGCTTTCATAACGGTCGAAATCAACCAGTCCGGTAAGGTGCAAGCCATTTTCCAGGTTACCCGCAGAAGCAATATTCGCATCCAGACTTGGCGGCAAGAAATCTTGTACGACTTGCGGAATGCGCTCGTGCTTGGGATCAATCCCGTTCAAACGCCCAGCCAGATCCCAGCTGACCCGGTCTTTCCAGCCTACTGTCCCGGCAAGGCTAACTGCACCTTTCATCAACTGACCATTCAGATCGGTAATATTCAGCTGATTGACCAGATCGGTATACATCACTGCACTATACTGACCTTGCGGAATATTTTCCCCAATCAGGTCAGTCTGGACGTTCAGGTCCAGACGCTTGATATCGCCATTAAACTCGGCAATGCCGTCTTTGGTAAACAGTTTCTGTTCGGCCAGAATAGGCCAGTGATAATCCTTGAACTTCAACTCGCCGCGCATTGGTACCTGAGGACGCATCGGATGCACGATAACCCAACCCGTTAATAAATCAGGCGTATTGGTTGCTACGCCAGCCTGAATCGTGTCCAGTGTTCCGCGTGCCCGCACCTGAATATCATGAATATTCAGGCTGTCTCTTAAGGAAGGCAGATTGACGATACCCGTGGCATCTAGCGGATATTTGCCTTCAAACTGCATTTTACCCCTGGCTTCACGTACCGACAGATAGCCCATATCCATCCGGGAATCTTCAAAATTTAATTCGGTGCCGGACCAGAGTGCCTCATTTAATTCGATATTATAAAAATCGACTGCATTGGTCTGGGTTTTAATCACCAGATGATCCAGCAGTAAATGATCAACGCGCAAAATAAAAGGCAAACGGATGGCATTAAACTTGAATGGTTCGCCCGTTGAAGGTCGCTTGTTAATAATTTGCAGATTGAGGACATCGGCTTCAGTCAGATGAATTTCTTTTTTGACAATCGCGCGCCAACCCAGTTTTACATCAGCACGATCAATTTTGACATCGACCGGTTTCAGGCTGACCAGCACATTTTTAAGAATAATCCCACGCCATAAATTACCGCCTTCATATTCATATTGAATAATTTGCTGGCGTTCTAGCACTTGATCCAGCAGGAATTTACTGCCCTGATTGGTCGAAAACAGTAGAGCCAGCACAGACAGCAGAAAAATCAGCGAAAAAAGCACCGACAATAGGATGCTTCTGAATATACGGCGCTTTTTCGGAACAACGCTATCTTGTGGTTCTTGTTCTGGCTGTGGTTGGTTCTCGACCATGATCTACCCAAATAACTATTTTTTAAAATGATGTTTTATAACTGCGATCCAATAAAGAAATGTAAACGAATCGGATAATTGTCATCAGACAGTCCAGTCGCAACATCTATACGTATTGGCCCAATCGGTGAAGCCCAACGTACACCCACACCCGCGCCATATTCGGTCGGATTACTGAATTCTTTATTATAGGCATTTCCGGCATCTGCAAAGACCGCAGCACGCCAGCCTTCCTTAAACTGATAATTATATTCTAATGAAGCCACGCCCAAGGCCTGCCCGCCCACTTTAAAGCCGTCAATTTCCGGAGAAAGGCTCTTGTAGTCAAAACCGCGGATACTCTGGTCACCACCGGTGAAATATCTCAGGTTATACGGTACTTTGGCAAAATCTTGAGTAAAAATATAACCCGCGTCGGCACGCCCAACAAACTGATGGTCTGCATTTTCACCCAATGAATAGATAAAACGCCAGCCCGCATTCACAATGGCCATATCTGCATCGGAGAGTAAAGCCTCACTGCCCAGTTCAATCTTATAGGTCTGTTTGAAGCCTTTGGTTGGGTTGACCCGACGATCGCTCTCGGTACGTGAGACTTCATAACCGACTAATAGGGATTGCTGCTCATCTTCGGTATTAAAGCGAAAAGCTTCAGGAATCTGGTTAAAGTCGACAGAACCATCCTGCTTCAAGCGATCCAGACGATAACGTGCGCCGAAAGTCCGTTGCCAGCTACCACGTGGATTTTTGATAATCCGGTCTGCACCTAAGACTGCCGATTCAATCAACAGGCCTTCACCCTGTGCGACACCTTCACGCTCTTCACGCTCATACCCCCCCACAATACTGACATAGTCATTCAGCGGATGGTGATAGGGAATGTTATAACGTCCATCAATGGATTGGCGGATACCTGATAGCTCCATGTTGGCATCAAACGAATGTCCACGCTTGTTCACAATGGCACGACGATATTGACCACGTAAACGGATATCGGTATCTGTGCCATAACCCAGACCCACTTCAGCACTGTTTAAACGGTCTGCATTTAAAGTCACAATCACTGGAATCTTTTTCTCTTCCCGTGCCTGTACTTTTAAACGATCCTGTTCATTCTCTTTGGTTTGCTGCTCAACCCGCAAAGTTCTTAAATTTGCACTTTCCTGATCGCGGCTACCGGCAAACTGGTCTTCATCTACGACATTCTGGGTTACCTCCTGAGAAGAGGATACTGAGCGAGCTGGTTGCATCGTAGCAGCCTGATCTTCAGTCCGTTTCTGTTCTTCAATCAGGCTTTGAATATCGGGTGCCAGTTCCAGCTCTTTATCGAGCGGATCGGGGCGAATCGCATCCACCAGGGTATAGTTGAAATAGCGTGAGTTGGTCAGGTTATTGGCCAGGCTATTCACCCGCCAGAAGGTATAATCTGCACCATCTGTCCAGGGAACCAGACTTTCCAGTACGTCTCGGTCCAGCGGAAATTCCTTTTCAGGATCGCTCATTCTGAACTCGACATTGCCTAATTTATAACGTTCACCCGTTTCAAAACGCAGGTTCACATCTGCAGTGTTTTGTGGCTGGGCAATCTTTACATCATGCAGACGCCAGAATGAATCAAAATAACCGTTGTTATTGGCTGCAGTAGTAATGCGTGTCTTGGTTTTTTCATAATTGCCATGGTTGAAAATATCGCCTTCTTCCTGTTCAGGTAAAAGACTGATGACCTGGAATTGTGGCTGTTCGGCGCCCTCTCCAGTAAATTCAATATTTTGACTGCTGATCAGCACAGGTTCATTTGGGGTCACAAAAACCCGAACCCGACTGTCAGAGATTTTTTCAAACCTGAACTGGGCATTATAATAACCCACTGCCTGCGCTGCCTGTCTGGACAAGGTACGTAATTGCGGCAATGCTGAATTAAAGTCGCCAAAAGACTCCTGGGTAAAACTGGATAATTTGGCTTTGACATTATTTCTTAAATTTAAATGGCCTTCAGGTACATCTTTACGATTCAGCATACCGTTGCTTTGCGCCACACCTTCCCCATTCATGATCACCACATCGGCACTAATGCGAGGAACTCTTGCGGTCATGATCTGTCGTGGAGGACGGATTTTATAAAATAGCCGTTTGAACAGATTCGGACGTTTATCATCCTCAGCAACCAGCTGACCCGGCACTTCTGGCAAGGTCAATCCGGCTTCATTATTTTGCACAATAATCTGGCTGTCTGCCTGAATCGATTGCATCAACTGATCGACATTAACCGGCGCCTGATTGATTTCCAGCAGTTCTTGCTGGCTGATATCGGCCACCACCGTTTCGCTGGTCTGAGTATTGCGATAGTTTTGTGCTTCCTGTTTGGCTTGCTCGGCTACCTGGTAAATTTCATTGGCCATGTTCTGATCAATAATCTGTACTGGCAGATCTTCCAGATCATCAAACTCAATCGGTGTAAATTCACCCAGACCAGATCCTGCATTTTGCTGTTGTTCCAGCATCAACATACTGTCAACTGGCACTTCCGGTTCCAAGGCTTCTTCGATTTTTTCTTCTGCTTCCGTTTCGGACGTGGCCACACCCTGACGAATCGCTTCTTTGGATAGCTCGTCCACCATTTCTGCCTGAGAAATGGCCACAGGTGTTTCGGGCTGTTCGGTTTGTGCCATGCTCTGATGGGATAACATCATAAAAAAGATGCTCATACACAGCTGCATACCACTATGCTGTGGTATGAGAGGCCCCATACTGCGATTTAGCATCGTTTTTTTAAAATTTTTCTTTGCAGGCATAGCAAACTCTAAACGAATACATTCTTTAATTGATTATTTGACCGAAAAATATAAGCTAAGGAGCTTAATTAATTGGTTTTTACCTTTACATGGCTGAAAGTATCTTACATGATTTTTCTCAATGTTTACGCATAACTGACATTTCTTAATAAAACTTAATGTAGCACGGCCTATATGAACAAAAATGAACATTTGTTAGCTTCTCGGCGCTTTTTACCGATGTTTCTGACGCAGTTTTTTGGTGCATTAAACGATAATGTATTTAAACAGGCATTACTGCTGGTCATCACTTATGGCTGGATTCAACAGCAATCGGCCAGCATCAGCACTTTAAATAATCTGGCGGCTTTACTGTTTATCTTGCCCTATTTTATTTTTTCAGCCACTGCCGGTCAGATTGCCGACAAATACGAACGTTCACAGCTGATTCGCTATCTCAAGCTTCTGGAAATTGTCATCATGCTGCTGGGAACTATCGGTTTCCTGCTGGGCAATTTATGGATTCTGTTATTTGCCCTGTTCCTGATGGGCACCCAGTCGACTTTCTTTGGTCCGATCAAATATGCCATTTTACCTGAAGTCCTGAAACCGAATGAACTGATGTCCGGCAATGCCCTGTTTCAGTCCGGAACTTCTCTGGCAATCCTGTTCGGTATGATTCTGGGCGGTGCAGTCATTGCAGCTTCCGCTGGCAACCTGATCTGGATCAGTTTAACCATCATCAGCATCGCCTTGATTGGTTATATATCCAGTCGCTATATCCTTAAACAAAGCATTCCCGCACCTGAGCTGCAAATTGACTGGAATTTTTTTCGCACCAGCTTACAGACCTTGAAATATGCCAAAGGCTTACCTTTAGTTTTTACCATTTTACTGGGCAATTCATGGTACTGGTTTTATGGTGCCACCTATCTGACCCAGATTCCTCAGCTGACATTACAAAATCTGCATGCATCTGAAAATGTCGCCAGTCTCCTCTTAACCTTTTTTTCTGTCGGAATTGGTCTGGGTTCATACTTATGCCGTAAAATTGGCGGCAGTCAGGTCAACATTAAGATGGTGCCTTTTGGCGCGATCGGTCTGGTGGTCTTTGCCCTGTATCTGGCCGCGAGTCTGGCCTTTGTTCCAGAACGTACAGGTGCATTAATCGGCCTGGCAGATGTCTTTCAGCAAGGCTGGAGCTATTACCATGTGATGCTGGCTGTCACCTTACTCGGAATTAGCGGCGGTTTTTATATCGTACCGCTGTATGCCATGATGCAGGCGCATTCTCCCCGCTCACATCGTGCGCGTGTGGTTGCAGCAAATAACATTCTGAATGCCGTTTTCATGGTATCTTCTGCTATATTTTCAATTATTATTTTGAGTGTTTTAGAGCTTGATCTTAAAATACTTTTTTGTATTATCGCAGTATTGAGTGGCCTGTTTACTCTCTGGCTACTTTACCGCCTGAAACCGATGATCAAAACTGCAAAAGCGCCCTTGGAGGATTAATTCATGCGTCAATATACAGGTCTCGATAAACTGATTCATTCTTTTGACCAGGCATTACGCAGTCTAGTCCCGGGTACGACTTCAGCACAACGTGAAAACCCGGCCCAACCGGTAGAAACGCAGTTAACGGTCAGTGATGCACGTCATGTGGCAGGTTTAATGCGGGTCAATCATAGTGGTGAAGTCTGTGCACAGGCGCTGTACCATGGTCAGGCGATGACGGCAAAACTCCCGAATGTACGTCGCGAAATGGAACAGGCAGCGATTGAAGAACAGGATCATCTGGCTTGGTGTGAAGACCGCTTAAAAGAACTGGATAGCCATACCAGTCTGCTCAATCCGGTCTGGTACGGTCTTTCTTTCGGTATGGGAGCGATTGCTGGGATCGCAGGCGATAAATACAGTCTGGGTTTTGTGGCTGAAACAGAACGTCAAGTCAGCATGCATTTGCAACATCATATTAGCCAGTTGCCGCCGCAGGATGAACGTTCTCGTCGTATTCTGGAACAGATGAATGAAGATGAACTGCATCATCGGGATACAGCGTTAAATGCTGGCGGTGTAGATCTACCCGTTCCAGTCAAGATCGCCATGACAGGCATTTCCAAACTCATGACTAAAACCAGCTATTTTTTTTAAATCACACTATTTTAATTTTAGCCCACTCAAAAGTGGGCTTTTTAATATGGGTCAAATCTTGAGCAAGATAATATTAACTCAAGGCATATGGCGATCTTATTACTTATAAGCTCTATAAAATAATAGAGATTCCCCCACAGTATCCTTTAATCTTTTTTGCTCATTTCAGAAAGCAGGTCTAGCTGGATTTCCTGGATTTGCGCCAGCCGCTCCCATTGATGCAACAGCAGATGATCTAATTTTTCATGCAAGTGTTGGATTTCCAGCTCGGCTTTTAAATTGATCTGATAATCATTTTGCGAACGTAAGCGGTCTTTTGCTTCCTGTCTGTTCTGGCTCATCATAATAATAGGTGCCTGAATCGCCGCAAGACAGGACAGGATTAAATTCAACAGAATAAAAGGATAAGGATCAGCAGGTCGTGTCACCATCACCACAGTATTTATCGTAATCCACAGGCCTAAGAAGATTGCAAAACAAATCAAAAAGGTCCAGCTTCCACCAAAAGTTGCAATTTTATCGGCGAGCCTTTCTCCCAAGGTCCACTTTTGCTCTAAGGTCGTTTCCACATTTTTGGTGATCAGTTCATGCTGATGCATGCTATCAATCACTTCAAACTCAAGATCAGTTACTTCACCCTTTTCCGAACTTAATAATGAATGTACATACTGTATGCGATACTGGGTTAAATCTGCCTGGCAAATATAATCTTGCGGTGTCCAGCTTGGAATATCCCTGGCGATCTCTTCGGTAATGACTTTTCTGACTGTTCCCATCGGGGTGAGATTTTTCAGAAGAAAGTGCTTGCCGCATACCAAGCATTTATGGCTTTCATGTTTTTCTTTCATGATAATTCTCTTTTTAAACCAACTCACTCAGCTATTATTTTGTTCGATATGTTTGATTTGCTTTAGTCATTTTTACCATTCGTAAATCAATTATGTATCAAGTGCGTCTGATTTCTTGAAATTATGAATCTCACTTCGATTTTATCTTGGATTGATAAAAGGCTAAGCCAAGCGCACGATGAGCTGATCATTCAAGATAATTTTCAGATCGATTCAATCCTACTATCTATACATGACTTAAATTTAATATAATCATGATGATAATAAAAAAGGGGCTTCATTGTGCGCCATTCATACCATCTTGAAAAACATTATATCGAACGCGCGGGCTGGCTTCGTGCAGCTGTACTGGGGGCAAATGACGGAATTATTTCGGTCACCAGTCTGGTGGTGGGTATTGCAGCCAGTGGAGCATCCACAGAAATTTTATTGGTGACCTGTGTTGCCGGATTGATTTCTGGAGCCGCATCAATGGCGGCCGGTGAATATATTTCGGTTAAATCCCAGCAAGACATTGAAACTAATGATCTACTCATGGAAGAGCGCGAACTGCAACGCCATCCCACGCATGAGTTAAATGAGCTCAAAACGATTTATATACAACGAGGTCTGGAACCCGCTTTGGCACAACAGGTCGCTGAACAGCTGACCGACCATAATGCCTTGGATGCCCATGCCCGGGATGAAATTGGTATTTCAGCACATACCTCTGCCCAACCCTTTCTCGCTGCCTTTTCTTCGGCTATGGCATTTACGGTAGGTTCATTATTTCCTTTAATTTCAATCATGATTTTACCGGAACACTATCTGGATAAAGGTGTCATGCTGATTGGTGTTTTAAGCTTGGGGATGATGGGTGCACTGGCAAGCTATGCCGGTGGAGTAAGTGTCTGGAGAGGCGCAGTTCGGGTCATGCTCTGGGGAATTATCGCCATGTTATTCAGTGCATGGATCGGATCATTATTTAATGTGTCTGTTGCCTAAATATGTGTTTATTTTTTAGTTAGACACAGAATAGGATTGGGCGGTTCTTCTATTAACATCACTGAAAAATGTTTTTTCAAAAACTAGCGGCTCTAACAAAACTTGAGTTTAATTAATATATGTTCGGTTTTAATTTAGATAATTAAAACCAAAGATCTATGCCTGAGAGGTATTGTTATGGAAACTACGATCATTCTTGCCATCTTGGCGATCATTATCGTGTTGCTGATCATTTTTTATAACAAGAAAAAGTGAAAGAGCGATGATGCATTTTTACTGCTTTGAGGGTTTTTACTGATCTTAAAATAAATTCCAGAGCTTTAAATCAATCAAATATTAATTTCCCGTCGGAAAACCATGAAATCCCCATTGGATCACATAAAGAATCCCAAGGATTAAAATCACCGAAACCAAGATTTCTAATATTTTCATTTTTAAATGAGCTCTATACTTAAGCACCTCATCTTATCTGAATTTTTCTTTTCATCTAAAACAAAAAATTGAATCATAAAAAAAGCCTGATCTTGTTTGATCAGGCTGGTTAATCATTCTTACTGGATAAAATTTATGAGCAAAAAATTAGGTGATTTGATTTAAATCAGCTGTTCAACTGTTGGGAAGCTATGTCGTCCATGCTCGAACATGGCATCATGCCAGATATCAAACATGGGCACTTTCACATCCAGAGCCAAGGGCAACTTTTTTTCATTAAACTGCATATGTTGAAGATCTAATCCCCAGGCAATCAAATCAACATCCAAACTAATCTGATGAGATGGACGCACTCTCCCTGATGCCTGTTCCAGCTGTTTGAGCAGCTCAATCAGGCCTTCACTAGACACCGAACTTCGCAATAAACACGCTGCATTCCAGTAATCTGCGCCGATGCCATCGCGGCAAGGAATCATATAAATGGGAGAAAACTGAACTTCTCCCCATTCGGAAATACGTTGCTGTGCAGCTTGAAAATGTTGCTGAGGATGACAATTACTCGCTAATGCTAGGGCGAAAATCGTTTCGGTGGCGTTCAAGACGTATCCCTACAGAATTGGCTTGCGCGATAATGGCAGGCTTACGGATCGTAATATTAATCGATTCAATTGCTGTAAAGGTAGTAAAAAGTGCATTCAGCACTAACTTTGCTGCATGTTCAATCAATTCAGGCTTGGCATCTTGAATGACTTTGCTGGAAATCTCACAAATTTCTGCATAATTCAGTGTATCTGCAAGTGCATCTGAGTTTGATGCCTGTTCTAAATCGGTTTGAATGGTCAAATCCAGCATTAGAGGCTGAATAATTTGACGCTCCCAGTTAAAGCAGCCCACGACTGTCTCAACCTTTAAACCTTCAATAATAATGGCGTCCATTGGATTGCTCGAGAATTTAATACTGACCACATCCCCCTCAAGCTCCTTTACAAAGGGAGGAGCTTTTAAAGTCCCCCTTTTAAAAGGGGGATTTAGGGGGATTTTTCCAAGTCTAGATAGGGTTTAAGATTAATGCTTTAACAGCAGATTCGGATCCATGCTTTGCACCATTTGCAAACGCTGATCGGCATATATGTCGGTATACGGCGCCAGAATACGCATGAAACGGTCGAAATACAGCATTTGCTTGAACAACAAGGCAAAGTCACGCGGGAACCGGATCCCGTGACGCTCACCCACAGCCACCATATCCATCATGATATCGTTCAGGTCAGCAGGATTCGACGTTAACAATTCCTGTGGATCTGCCATCAACACGCCACTGAATAAACGCTCTAGATCAGCAGCCAAAACTTTGGTGTCTATCTGCACAGCGGTCATACCCATTTTCAGCATGTTTTGCGCCATCAGCTCATAATTGGTATGTTGCAATGAATCCATAAATGCCATACAGGCAGTCCATACTTCAGGCTTGAGCTGACCGACAATACCGAAATCAATAAAACCGACACGGCCATCTTCAAGTAGCATCAGGTTGCCTGCATGCAGATCGGCATGGAAACTGTTACACATCATCAAGCTGCCAAACCAGGTATTCATCGCAGTGATAAGTACTTGAGATGGATCTTTGGATACTTTTTTGACCACTTCAAAATCTGTCAAAGGCACACCGTATAAACGCTGCATGGTGAGCACACGACGGGTCGAATATTGATGATAAACCTTCGGCGCAGTGGCTGCCTGATTGTTGGTGATATTCAGGTAATTAACGAAATCATCCAGATTCTGGGCTTCTTCAATGAAATCAACTTCACGTACCATACGGGTTTTGATTTCTTCGACAATGTCAGCCAGTGAAGCAAACTTGACTTTAGGGACTGCTTTTTCCAGTAACTTGGTTGCCCAATGTAGGACGTTCAAGTCAGTGTACAAAATGGTCTCTACACCCGGTTTTTGTACCTTAATCACCACATCTTCGCCAGACACCAATTTGGCCGCATGCACCTGTGCAATAGATGCAGAGGCTAATGGGGTTTCGTCAATTGATGCAAAGATTTCATCCAGATTACGTCCTGCAAATTCAGAAGCCAACACTTGCTGAATATAGCTAAACGGCAAGCGTGGTGTCTGATCCAGACAACCCTGAAATTCTTCAACGTATTCACGTGGAAACAGTGACGGTGTGCTGGCAATAAACTGACCCAGCTTGATATAAGTTGAACCTAAGGATTCAAAAGTTTCACGCATCAGTTTGGCATTGCTCGGCTTTTCAGTGGCATATTTAAAGCCCGCCTTTGCCGCAACGACTGCTGTTTCTCCCATACGGGCAACTGAACGTATTCCATCTAACCAGATATTGTTTTTCATAATGTCTTAGGAAAAATTAATTAAACGCAGTGTAGCAAAAAAATTCACTTTGCAGGCTTATCTTGCCTGACAGATTGGGCAATCTGTATCTTTTTCGAAAGCAAGAATCCGCTGTTTAAAGCTCAGCCCATCCCACAACAACAGCTTTTGTCGAAGTGGTATCTGACCTAATCCCAGATATAACAAGGCATGATGTGCCTGTAAGCTGGCCATCACATTCGGTGTGGTGGCCAGTACACCGGAATCTGCACAGCGCAGACTTTCATCGGCCTGATTTTCTGGCGGAAACAGGCAGGCATAACAGGCGGAATCCCCTTCGACCATAAATAGCTGACCTTGCAAGCCAATCGCAGAAGCACTCAATAAGGGCACATTTAGCTCCACGCAAATCTGATTGACCAGATAGCGTGTGGTAAACTGGTCACAGCCATCTAGCACCAGATCCTGATGCTCAATCAAGTGCGCTGCATTCTCAGCCGTTAAGGCCTGATTCACATATTCAACTTGTACGTTAGGATTAACCTGACTCAGTCTTTTGGCCAGAGTTTCTGCCTTATAAAATCCAATATCCTGCGGCATAAATGCCAGTTGTCGCTGTAAATTACTCATCTCGATGGTATCTGGATCGATCAGGGTGATTTTCCCTACACCTGCGCGCGCCAGAAGTTCTGCCAGTGCACAGCCAATTCCGCCACAACCAATAATACAGACATTAGAAAATTTCAGTCGCTCCTGCGCGTCAATATCCCAGCCATCCAGAAGAATCTGACGGCTATACAGATGCAGTTCAGCATCGGTGAGTTCGAATTCTGGGGATATGGCATCCATGTTAAATGTAGACAACGTCTTTCCTTGTTTCGAAAATTTTTAACAATGATCGCAAAAATTAGCTTTACTGAATTCTTTAAGGACTGATAAATCTCTGGAATATCAATCTCACATTCAATTCACAGCACATCAATAAATGGTTCGGCCATCGTTGATGGCAACTAGCATATCAGCTAAACGCTCGGTATCAAGATGCAGCGGCTATGGCTTGGCAAGATTTTTTGAATCACCTCAATTCAATGGTTCCGGCAAACAGCTTTTTCTAACTTATAAAAGGTGTCAGACCTGAAGTTTTTAAAATCTTTGTTATTAAATTTCCCTGTAAATCGAGCTGTCTTGTTTAGCAATTCTGTAGTCTCTGCCTATATTTGAGTATGAAAATGTATGAGTTCAGTGAGACCTAAGGCATCTGTCTCTAAATATGATTAATCTGAAAATACCAAGCAATCTTTTCAGCTTTCATAAAATCGTATGGAGAACATACATGACCGAGCATAACAATACTCAACATGATAATCGTGAAAAATTATGGGAATTGATCAAGGATGTTCGTTACACCATGATCAGCCATTTAACCGACACACATGAAATACACTCCCAGCCGATGACCATGCTGAACTCCGAGCAGATGAATGAACGTCAAAACTTATATTTCATCCTGCGTAACACCAATGATCTGGTCAAAGCAGCAGAAACAGGCCGTGGTCAGATTGGTCTGTCTTTTGCAAAACCATCAGATGGTATTTACGTGTCGATTAGTGCACATGCCCAGATCAGTACTGACCGCATTCTGATTGAACAGTTGTGGAATCCGTGGGCAGAAAACTGGTTTGAAGGCAAAGATGATCCTACCGTACGGGTATTGATTGCTGAAGCAATCAGCGCAGAATATTGGAATGTGACAGACAACAAAGTCACCCAGCTTTTTAAAGCCTTAAAAGGCGGCGTAACTGGTGAAGCGGGCGAACCGCATGCAGAACATCAAAAAGTGAATCTACAAAGTAATATCTGGTAATGAATGAGATTTAGCCTCTTGAAATTAAGAGGCTAATTTTTTGATATATTTAATTTTAAATATCAATGTAATTCCACTGTAATGACATAAAAAATTATAATTTTTGCTTGCCTTAATCTGCTCTCTTAAAAATATAAGCTTGGGAAAATCAGCTCAATATCTGACTAAAATTTAAGTAGAAGATTTATTTCCTAAAAAACCAAAAGGCTGACATGGCAACCTTTTAGCATTCAATCAAAAAACTAATTTGAGAAACTAACTAACTAAATTAACTGACTCGCTTCATCTCTTGGACTTTGGCTATTTCCTGCTGTTTGAGTAAATTGCGCTGAATTTTGCCGCTCGATGTTTTAGGCAAAGCTTCTACAAACTCAATCTCTTTCGGATAGGCATGTTTGGATAAGCGTGAACGTACATAACTTTGCAGTTTCAACATTAAATCTTCAGTAGCAGGATAAGCCGATTTAAGCACTACAAAGGCTTTCACAATTTCTGTTCGTTCTGGATCTGGCTTTCCAACGACTGCGGATTCAAGCACTTCCTCACATTCAAGCAAGGTACTTTCTACATCAAAAGGCCCAACCCGATAGCCCGAGGTTGTAATGACATCGTCTGCACGCCCAATAAAATCAATACCGCCATATTCATTCAGCTTCACGGTATCACCAGTGAGATAATACTGCCCGACAAATGACTTGCGGTTATGCCCTGCATAGCCTTCAAACCACATCAACGGTGAAGCTGCACAGTCAATTGCCAAGGTTCCAATCCCGCCTTTTTCTACTTCCTGATGTTCTTTGTCCAATACAGCAAAACGATGCCCAGGAATAGCAAAACCGGCTGAACCAACTTTTTTATAATGCTCCAAGCCATGATGATTGGCGATCACCATACCCAGTTCAGTCTGTCCATATTGATCATAAATATTCACATTTAAATCATGATTAAACCACTGAATCACTTCAGGCGTGAGCGGCTCACCTGCACTGCTTACCACGCGTAAATGTGAACTGATGCCTGCATCAAATTTTTCTTTAAAGCCAAAGAACATGCGAAATGCGGTTGGCGAACCGGTAAGGTTGCTGACCTGATATTTTTGAATGATTTGTACGGCGTTATCGACACTAAAGCCACGTTCATCCATGATGATGCTGTGCCCTAAACTCAACGGCCCTGCAATACCATAATACAGTCCATACGCCCAGCCCGGATCTGCCAGATTCCAGAAGAAATCTTCATCTCGCAGATCTACAGCGTGCAGCATATAACCTTTAAAGGCCAATAACGCTTTTAAAGGCACAGGAACCGATTTTGCTAAGCCTGTCGTACCTGAAGTAAACATCATTAGAAAAATATCATTAAACTGGCAATTTACCGGTTCAAACTCTTCCGGTTGTTGCTG
Source organism: Acinetobacter sp. 129952 (assembly GCF_056642055.1). The sequence continues at coordinate 73,060 of NZ_JBWVSU010000004.1, forward strand.
TAAGGCTATCCAGAAGTCCGCATCTTGATAATCATCTGCTGCTGCCTGATGCACAGTCAGAATATTAGGAACATTGAGATCATGGAGTTTCAGTCGCTGCTCTTCATCAGTAACGATCAACTGGCTGCCAGCGGTACTGATACGATGTTCAATGGCTTTGCTTTCAAAGGCAGTAAATAAAGGTTGATAAATGGCACCGATACGCCAGGTGGCCAATATGGTAATTAAGAGTGCTGGCGTTCTTGGCAGCAATCCTGCAATACAGTCACCGGCTTTTAAACCCAGAGAATGCATATAATTGGCCAGCTGTCCTGAAGCTACGGCCAGCTGTTCAAAGGTCCACTGCTCTGCATCTCCGTTTTTGCCTTCCCAATTCAGTGCAGTTCGGTTTTGACCCAGGTAGCGACCACAGCATTCGGTATACGCATTGATGTTCTCTGCATTTCCAACCAGATGTTCCTGAACCATATTTTCAAAATTAAAATCAGCATATGCCTGCTCTAGTGTCTTCATGACGACAACCTCTTTCCTATTGTATTTTTCAGGCGACCTTGCCTGAGTTTGTCCATTTGTATTTGTTGTTCCTGCTGATTCCATCAGCATACTTTTTTCAAATCTGCATTCATGCCCTAGGACTAGAACATGGATAAGGCTTATTTTTCGATTATTCGTACTGTATGTCTTTAGATCATCATGTTCAGTTGAATCCTGCAATTTCCATATCCATCAATGTAAGTGCAGGATTTGAACATCAATCAAAGTCTGTTTTTTTAATTTAACAATCAGCGTTGACACACTTCACGTGCAATCACCAGTCGTTGAATATCTGATGCACCTTCATAAATCTGGCTCACTCGCACATCACGATAAATTCGCTCGACCGGAAAATCAGAGACATAACCGTAGCCACCATGAATCTGGATCGCATCCGAGCAGACTCTTTCTGCAATAGTCGATGCAAACAGTTTTGCCATCGATGCTTCTTTTAAACACGCCAAGCCTGCATCTTTTAATGTTGCAGCATGCAAAACGAGCTGACGTGCGGCTTCAATTTGTGTCGCCATATCTGCAAGCCTGAACGCCACAGCCTGATGTTGCACAATTTCTACACCAAAGGCTTTACGGTCATTGGCATATTCCACTGCAGCATCCAGTGCAGCCCGAGCCATACCGACAGATTGTGCCGCAATGCCGATCCGACCCGATTCAAGGTTCGACAAGGCAATTTTATAACCTTCACCCTCCTGACCTAGCAAGTTGGCAGCAGGAATCCGGCAGTTATCCAGAACGATGGTCGCGGTATCAGAACAATGCTGACCCATTTTCTCTTCTAGGCGTGACACGATATAACCCGGTGCATCGGTCGGCACCAGAAAACATGAAATACCTTTTTTCCCTGCGGATTTATCGGTCACAGCAAAGACTAGTGCAATCTGTGCATGTTTACCTGTCGTGATAAACTGCTTGGTGCCATTTAACACCCATTCATCGCCATCACGTTCGGCTTTACATTCCAGCGAGCTGGCATCCGAACCGGCCTGAGGTTCTGTCAAACAGAAACAGCCGAGCCATTCACCTGTTGCCAGTTTGGTGAGATATTTCTGTTTTTGTTCCTCTGTGCCATAACGCTGAGTAATGCCACAAGGCAAAGAATTCTGCACACTGACAATCGTCGAGATTGCACCATCACCTGCGGCAATTTCCTCAAGCGCCAAGACCAGTGACACATAATCCAGACCTGCACCGCCCCATTCTTCAGCCACTGTCATACCCAATGCGCCAAGCTCACCGAGTTCTTTAAGTTCTTGTGCTGGGAATTGTGCCGTTTTGTCGCGTAAGGCCGCTGTCGGTTTCAGTTTCTGCTGCGAATAATTGCGCATCATGTCCTGAATCATTTTTTGTTCATCATTTAAAATCACGGGTATTTCCCTTCTTTATTTTTTATATCCAGCATCAGCAAAGAATTTTTAATTTTCAAAATCTGATGTTTTTTTGGATGTATTCGGCAAATTCAGCATGCAACTTTCCCTGACACGTCATTGCCATTTTGATGAGTCAAAGAAAGTGTGTTTATTTAATGAATTATTTTGGTGCCATACGGATTGCGCCATCCAGACGAATGACTTCACCATTTAAATAGCTATTTTCAAAGATATGCCCCACCAATTGGGCGAATTCCTGTGGTTTTGCCAGACGTGGTGGAAACGGCACCATTTGCCCCAAAGCATCCTGGACATTTTGCGGCATGCCTTTCAGCATCGGAGTTTCCATAATGCCCGGCGCGATGGTCATGACACGGATCGCTTCACGGGCCAGTTCACGTGCCAGAGGTAAAGTCATTGCGACTACTGCACCTTTAGAAGCCGCATAGGCAGTCTGACCAATTTGGCCGTCATAAGCGGCAACCGAAGCGGTGTTCACAATCACGCCACGTTCTTCTTCACCAGCTTGCAGCTCATATTTTGCAATTAAAGCCGCCGCATGACGCAACATATTAAAAGTACCGTTTACATTAATATTCAGCACTTTTTGGAACATTGCCAATTCATGGATGCCGTTACGACCCAATACTTTGGCGGATGGCGCAATCCCGGCACAGTTGATCAAACCATTCAGTTGGCCATATGTGCTTTCAACATGAGCGAAGAAAGCTTCAACTGTCTGTTCATCGGTCACATCGAGCTGTACAAATTCAGACTGTGAACCCAGTTGCTGCTGTAATGCCTGACCCTGCTCCTGATTCATATCGACCAGAATCACTTTAGCACCGTGTTCAACCAAATGAGTCGCTGTAGCTGCACCCAAACCTGAGGCACCACCAGTGATCACAATAACTTTTCCCTGAATGTTCATGTTTATTTCCTAGCGATTTTTCTATTTCAGATACGACTTAATATGCAGAGTAAACAGAGTTTTTATTCTGTACAATTTCCAAATATTGCATCTTGCATGATGTATTTGAACAATGAAAACAAGGATGTCAGACTGAATATGCATAAGCCTGCACTGGAATATAGCAAAGGCACCATCTCGATTGACCTAGTGAACGAAGCATTGCTGGATGCCAAACGGCTGCAATTTGATATCCCTGCCATTTTGAAAAAAGCCAATATCCCAGCAGAAGTATTAAATGCTCCCAAGGCACGCGTGTCGGTCAGCCAATTTGCCCAATTATGGACTGTGCTTGCAGACAGCATGAATGACGAATTTTTTGGCATGGACAGCCATGCCATGCGTCGTGGCAGTTTTAAATTGCTTTCGAAAATGGTTATGCAGGCAGATACACTGGAAAAAGCGCTGCAAAACATTCTGCAATTTCTCAACTTGGTTTTGGACGACCTGCAAAGCACGCTCATGGTTGAGGAACACTATGCCTATATCGTGATTTATGATTTAAAAACAACCAAACGCATGTTTAGTTATGCGACTTATCTGATGCTGATTCATACCCTGATCTGCTGGTTAAGTGGACAACGGATTTTGCTTAATCAGATTCAATTGAAATGTGCAGCACCACTGAATGATTTTGATTACAAAGTTCGATTCTGTGAACAGATTGAATATCAGGCCAGCGAAAATTACGTGCAATTTGATGCCAGCTATCTGCAACTGCCGATTAAACAGGATACTCAGTCTTGGTATCAGTTTATTCAGCAAACACCACAAAATTTATTGGTGCGTTTTAAAAACCCCTATGCCTTGAGCACCCAGATTCGCCGAAAATTGCTACAGGTTTCGCCGGCAGAATGGCTGGAACTGAATGAACTAGCCTTAAAAATGAATATGTCTGAAGCCACCATGCAACGGCGTTTAAAAAGTGAAGGTGTCAGCTATCAGCAATTAAAAAATGAGATACGCCGGGATACCGCCATTGAGTTACTGACCCGTACTGAACAAAGTTTACAAGAGATCAGCGATCAGCTTAATTTTCAGGAATCCAGTGCATTTCATCGTGCATTCAAAAAGTGGACTGGCGTCAGTCCAGGCGCGTATCGACAAAATAATATTAGATAATTTATATAAATTTAGACTTTAAAAATATTACCGAAAAAATACTTGGATTCTAAACATTTATTTTTATTATGATTATATATTTCAAGCCCTAAAATATATATTAGCAGGACTACACAGTCACCCAGAAAGCTTTGCAATTCACCCGGAAATAGATTATTTTTCATTCAATTTATAGCACTTTTGCTATTGGCTGTACTCTCCATTTTCCTTTCTAGTTGAAGGTATCTCCATGTTAAAGATGACTGATGTGCTTGGGCAAAATCTTGTCCAAAACTTCTCTAAAGCTTTATTTTCTTCGACTGATCTCATTACAGAACAGTTGAATCAAGGGATTTTAAATGCATCGGATGCAGAACTGAAAGATGCAATTCTGCACTTCTTTAATCAGGTAGATGCTGTGGAAGCGGCTCAGGCCCTTGAAATTCCGGCAGAACGTATCAATGAATTACAACAAGGTATTGCCTTGAAAGATGAAAGATCTCTGGCGGACACTTTGAAAGTTGTGGCACTTTGTCTGGCAATGGAAACTGGCAGTTTGGATCAGGTAGAAGTCTATGACTGTCTACAAGACTATCCAATGTAATTCTTTTTTAAGTATTCCTCGAAAGCGGTGCTCTGGCATCGCTTTTTTGTTTTTAGTTATACTGCGTTGGCGTCATATCATTCAAAATACTTAAGGTTTCAGATGCAGTCAGGAATTTATAAAGAAAAAATCCAATAAAAAAGCGACCACATCGGTCGCTTTTTTATAAAGATAGATGACAGATTAATGTGGCCATTGACCCAAAGTTACGCGATCATTCCCGCCATAATCTTTAACCGTGCGGACTTGCTTATAACCCGCCTGTTTAAATAGATGTTGTACGGCGTCTGCCTGATCATAACCATGCTCAAGCACCACCCAACCATTGACAGTCAAATGCTTCTTGGCTTGCAGAATAATCATTTCAATATCGGCCAGCCCCTTTTTATCTGCCACCAGCGCACGTTCCGGTTCAGTCGCCAGATTCTGCATATGCACATCATCAGCATCGATATAAGGTGGATTCGATACAATGGCATCAAAGAATTGACGGCCAAATGGTTTCAACCATGAACCCAGAACAAATTCCACATTCTCAATATCATGTTGTTCCGCATTATATTTCGCCACCTCAAGCGTAGGCTCGTAAATATCGGAAGCGGTTAGTGTCCAGTTAGAACGTTCAGATGCCAGTGATAAGGCAATTGCACCAGTACCTGTACCCAAATCCACCACACGGGCATCATCAGGCAGATCCAATTTCAACACAGTCTCAACCAGCACTTCAGTATCCGGACGTGGCACCAAGGTATCTTTGGTCACTTTGAAGTCTAAAGTCCAGAATGGCTGTGAACCAATGACATAAGCCAAAGGCTCACCGGCAGCAATACGCGCCAATCCGTCTTTATACGCCTGTTCCTGTTCCGGCGTTAACTCCTGATCCTTTTTCATCAGCAGATCAAATGAATCAATCTTGGTGATGTGTTCCAGTAACCAGGCATTTTCCTGACGTTCGTAACTTTCAGCTTCGCCGCGTAAAGCCAAGGCTTGTAAAATATTCATTATCCACCATTCTGCTGTGCAAGCATGGCCAATTGATCCGCCTGATATTCGCGATGCAGGCTGTCCAGCAATTCAGTCAAATCACCTTCCATCACGGCATCCAGCTTGTATAAAGTCAGGTTAATGCGGTGATCTGTCATACGACCTTGCGGATAGTTATAGGTACGGATACGTTCTGAACGATCCCCCGAACCCACCAGGTCACGACGCATTTCCGAGGTTGCTGCATCTGCTGCTGCACGTTTGGCATTTTCCAAACGTGATACCAGCAGTGCCATCGCTTTGGCCTTGTTCTTATGCTGTGAACGCTCATCCTGACATTCCACTACGGTGCCGGTTGGAATATGAGTAATACGTACTGCAGAATCGGTTTTGTTAATGTGCTGACCACCCGCACCTGAGGCACGATAGGTATCAATACGTAAATCAGCTGAATTAATTTCAACGGAAGTATCCACATCCACTTCAGGCAAAATCGCAACGGTACATGCTGAGGTATGCACACGGCCTTGTGATTCGGTCGCTGGTACACGCTGTACACGATGCGCACCACTTTCAAATTTTAGACGACCGTAAACACCGTCACCATTAATCAGGCAGATGACTTCTTTATAACCGCCATGCTCGCCTTCATTTTCAGAGAGGATTTCAATACGCCAGCCTTGGTTTTCCGCATATTTACTATACATACGAAATAAATCGCCTGAGAAAATCGCAGCTTCATCGCCGCCGGTTCCGGCACGAATCTCAAGATAAGCCGAGTTGGCATCATTCGGATCTTTCGGAATCATCAAGATGTTCAGGTCTGCTTCAAGCGATTCAATTAAAGCTTTATTCTCTTTAATTTCTTCCTGCGCCATTTCCTTAAAGTCCGGATCTGACAGCATGGCCTGAGCTGTTTCAATGTCTTCTTCAGCCTGTCTGTACTTGGTCCAGACATTGGTGATTTCTGTTAAGTCATTATGCTCACGTGACAATTGACGGAAGCGCTTATTATCAGAAATGACTTCTACATCAGCCAGTAATGCGGTCAATTCTTCATGGCGGTCAGAGAGTTGGTCTAATCGTAAACGTAACGATTCTTTCATTTTCTAAAAAATCTCAAACATAGGCTGCGACTAAAAACCGATTTAGCACAGCGAAATCAAAAAATTGCGCCTAGTTTAACGACTCTGGCTTCTAATGAACATCATTATTGAGTAAGTCCGCGTTGCTATCATTCGTGCTCTACAGCATTTGTTAACAAATATGATTAAAAACAGTGGAATTGACTTTTTTATAGTCGATCTTATTCTTATTTCTTGCTGATTTTACAATTCGCCAAATAAAGCAGGGAATTATGAAGAAACATCTTCATATTGTTTTGGGCATGATTTGTTACATTTTCCGCATCGAAATAACTACAGTCCTGTAGATGGACACGGAGTGATAACATGAAACTCAACGCACTTTTAATGAGTACAGTTTTAGCTGCTGGTTCAATGATGACCGTAAACGCACATGCCGACAGTACAGCGCGTGTTGCAGCAGCAAGTGCTTTAGGTAGTGTTGCAGGTACAGCATTAGGTAAAAACATGGGTGGTAATACCGGCGCAACCATTGGTGCTGCTTTAGGTGGTGCTGGCGGCGCAGCAGTTGCAAGCAGCAAGAAAAACCGTACTGAATCTGCCATTGGTGGTGCCCTAGGTGGCGGTGCAGGTTATACTGTAGGTAAAAATATGGGCGGTACTAACGGCGGTTATATCGGTTCAGCTTTGGGTGCTGCCGGTGGTGCTGCATTGGGTAACAAGATTGCCAAAGATAAAGCAGCTGAAAAACGCTCTAAACACTGGAAAAAACGTTACCGTTAATTTGCGCTCAGGCAGTTTAGACCAGACGCTACCTTTAACATGAAAAGCACCTTTTGGTGCTTTTTTATTACTGCTTTACTACGTGAATTTTCAATTAATACATGGGATTATCCTGTCCACATCATGAATAAATTAAGGAGATAAAAATCACAATTCGCCAACACTGCCTCCATGCTGTTTGGCGCTTGCTAGATTAAATTTATCTCATCAACAAAATATAGCTAGATATATAAAAGGTGTCCTCATGAACTATAAATCTCTAATGATCGCTGTTGTAGCAACCTCAGCTATGGGTATGACAGCTGCCAATGCAGGCAATACAACCAATACAGCGTTGGCTTCTGCTTTGGGTGGTGTCGTTGGTGCCGCAGTCGGTAATAAAATGGGCGGTACTACTGGTGCAACAATCGGTTCAGCGATTGGTGGTGGTGCGGGTGCCGCTGTAGCAGCAAATAAACGTGACCGTAATGGTGCGATTATCGGTGGTGCCCTAGGTGGCGGTGCAGGTTATGCAGTTGGCCGAAACATGGCAGGCACCAATGGTGGTTACATCGGTGCGGCACTGGGTTCAGCAGGTGGTTCAGCTTTAGGTAAGAAAGTTAGCGAAGACCGTCGTTATGATGACCGCAGCGAACGTCGCTATAACTCTTCTCGTAACTATCGTTATAACGATTATCGCTATAACAACCGTCGTCGTTAAGACTCTCTCTCCTCTTATTCTTTCCTCCTTTATAAGCATCTTCGGATGCTTATTTTTTTGCCTTTATTTTTGGTTTACACTTATATCGATTTTTTTCGATATACAAATACACTCTAAAGTCGTATGCTTTTAGAGATGTCTATTTAAGAGTAATACTATGCGTACGCTTAACGATACCCAGTTCTCTATCCTCGAACTGGTTCCTGTTCGTGACGACAAGAGCATTCAATTCGCGCTGAACCATGCGCTGGAACTTGCCCAAACAGCAGAAAAATTGGGTTATCGCCGGATGTGGCTAGCAGAACATCATAATATGGATGGTATTGCCAGTTCAGCAACCGCAGTTCTCTTAGGCTATTTACTGGCGAATACCAAAACCCTAACTTTAGGCTCTGGCGGAATTATGCTGCCCAACCATGCCCCGCTGGTCGTGGCTGAACAGTTCGGCACCTTGGCAATGCTCTATCCGGACCGGATTGAACTGGGTTTGGGCCGTGCTCCGGGCACCGATCAAATGACCATGCGTGCCCTACGTCGTGGCCGTCAGGAAACCGAAGATCAGTTTCCGCAGGATGTTCTGGAAATTCTGCAATATTTTAAAGATCCAGAACCACATCAGCGTATCGTAGCGACGCCGGGTCAAAGCACGCATGTACCTGTATGGTTATTAGGGTCCAGTCTGTTTAGTGCGCAATTGGCAGCAAAACTCGGCCTACCTTATTCCTTCGCTTCGCATTTTGCCCCGCGTATGCTGGGTCAGGCCATTCAATTATATCGTGAAAACTTTGAACCGTCTGAATATCTCGATCGTCCTTATGTATCGATGGGCGTACCGACCTGTGTCGCAGATACCGATGAAGAAGCACAATATCTGTCGACCAGTGCCTATCAGCGGGTTTTATCACTGATTCGTGGGCAAAGCCTAAAACTTAAAGCACCAATTGATTCGATGGAAGGTCTGTGGTCGCCGCCGGAAAAAATGTCAGTCGATAATTTCTTTGCCATGGCTCAGGTCGGTTCCAAAGAAACCGTTAAAGCCGGTCTGGCATCGCTTTTAGCCAAATATGACGTGGATGAGTTTATCTTTACTTGCGACATCTATGACACTGACAAACGCCTACATAACTTTGAGCTGTTGATGCAAATTAAAAATGGTCAGTAAATAAGAGTTGCATCTACCTATTCTCAGCAATGGGTAGATGTTTTTCATCTTTAAAGATAAATGACTAAAAGAAACATCCCAGTAAAATCATTTTTATTGACCTTTTCTATTAAAAAGCTTCTTTCTTGAACGAATACTTCACTTCTTTTCCTTCATCCATCTCAGCAAGTTAAAAGTCATTCCTTTTGGATCGCCTGTAAATCCATTCAGTCTTCAATAAAATCAGATTTTATATTTTGGTCAAATAGATGACTGTCTAAGTTAAATTTTTCACTTTACCCTGGCTTGAGTTTTTGTTTATATCTCATACAAAGAAAATTAATTATTAAATAAATTCAAGGAATTCTAATGTCTACCAAGCATGATCCACACGCTGGTATTTTTGAAAATCGCCCCGAACATTTTCAGCAGTTTAATGGAATTAAAGTGCCCTCTTCCGAACTGTTAAAATTGGGTTATGCAGATAAAGATATTGCGATTATTGGCACGGATCAGTTTACCGTGAGCCAGCTGGATAAAATCAGTCAACATGCCCGTTCGGTAAAAGTTTTCCAGATTAATCCTGCTTTTGTACTGCCCGGTTCCGACCGAATTCTGCAACGAATTATTAATCACCCATTGATTGGTAAAAATCGCCGCTTATTTAACAACCGCATTAAAAGCTTGCTTTCTCTGCGGTTTTTAGAAAATCAGGTGCAGAATTTGTGGCTAAGACGCCAGTTAATGCCAAATCTTGCATCTTCCCGTAAAATTTATCTGAAATCAGATCATTATTATGCTGCCCTACAACGTGAAAATTGCCGCCTGATTACCTGGCCGATTCTGAAAATTTCGGAAAATACAATTCATTGTATTAATGGTGAACAGCATCCGGTCGATATCATTATTCATACTTATTTAGCAGAAAAATAACTCACGCTGGCGAGTAAAAATGAAAAATTGGTAAGCTGATAATGAGATTTTTATTTACGTATCAAGAACCGACATGATTATTTATTCAACAGAATGAGCAAAGAAGACTCTTTTATATTTCAGAATATGATAGTTGGTATTTTCTTAGAATTATAAAATTCATACATTATTTCGATTAATCAATGCTTACTTGTAATTTTTAGCTATAAATCAAAGCCAAACCACAGTTTGGCTCTGGCTGGTTTCTTAACCGATTCGACGTTTTAAACCGGTCATTTGCAACACACGTGTTGAGATTTCTTCAATCGACATTTCAGACACATTCAGGTACTTGATGCCTTCCGAAATATAAATTCCTTCAATCGCACGCAACTCCATCTGACACTGACTAAAGCTGGCATAACGGCTATTGGCCTTACGCTCAGAACGAATGGCCACAAGGCGTTCCGCATCAATCATCAGGCCAAACAGCTTGTTTTTATGCGGTCGCAGCACGGCTGGCAGTCGGTTATCATCCAAATCTTCTTCAGTCAGTGGATAGTTCGCCACGCGAATACCGAACTGCAAAGACAGATAAATAGAGGTCGGGGTTTTACCTGAACGCGATACACCAATCAGGATCAGGTCAGCTTTATCATAATGACGGGTACGTGCGCCGTCGTCGTTATCTAAAGCAAAATGAACAGCATCAATACGGGCCTTATAAGACTCAGAGTCGGTCACCGCGTGGGTCTGCCCGACTAAAGTTGTAGGAATCGTGCCTAATTCATCAGCCAACTTACTAATAAGCCCTTCAAATACATCGAGATTTACTGCATTTGCAGTATTAATAATGTCGCGCACATAGGGATCAACTAGGGTATCAAATACCAGCGGTTTTTCACCGTCGATTTGAGCTCTTGCATTGATCTCTGCCACCACATTTGTAGCCGCTTCTTCGGAACTAATGTAAGGGATAATATGAATGTCAAATTTCACATGCGGAAACTGCGCTAACAGCGAGTGTCCAAGGGTTTCAGCGGTGATGGCGGTACCATCTGAAATAAAGAAAACACTACGCTGAATTTGTTTACCTTCCGACATTAAAATTCTCCTCCAACATTTGTCTTAGTGCTATATAATCTTTATAGTAAACCGATCTTACATGACTGTCGCTTAGTAAAATCAAAAACCTAGATGATTTGCTATACTCTCATGCCGAGATAGTGATTAATACTGCAAAAGTGGAGTAACAACTTTGGAAGCGCGCGTAATTGGTCTGGAAAAATTAGGGAAGCACGACGTTGAGCTGGTCGGTGGGAAAAACTCATCACTAGGCGAAATGATCAGCCACTTATCAAATGCTGGTGTATCTGTGCCAGGTGGTTTCGCAACGACTGCCGATGCCTACCGTGAATTTCTCGAGCAAAGTGGCCTAAACGCTAAAATCAATGCAGAGCTTGCTGCACTCAATGTTGATGATGTAAATGCACTTGCTGAAACTGGCGCAAAAATTCGTCAATGGATTGTGGATACTCCACTTACGCCTGCATTAGAACAAGAAGTTCGTACAGCATTTGCAGAACTTTCTAACGGCAACCCTGACATCGCGGTTGCCGTTCGTTCTTCTGCAACTGCAGAAGATTTGCCGGATGCTTCTTTTGCCGGCCAGCAAGAAACTTTCTTGAACATTCGTGGTATCGATAACGTTCTGATCGCAATCAAAGAAGTGTTTGCATCTTTGTACAACGACCGCGCAATCTCATACCGTGTACACCAAAACTTTGCCCATGATGTAGTTGCCCTGTCTGCTGGTGTACAACGCATGGTTCGTTCAGAAACTGGCGCTGCAGGTGTGATGTTTACGCTAGATACTGAATCAGGCTTCCGTGATGCAGTATTCATTACTGCATCTTATGGTTTGGGTGAAATGGTCGTTCAAGGTGCAGTTAACCCGGACGAATTCTATATTTCTAAACCGCTTTTAAATGCAGGCCGACACGCGATCCTTCGTCGCAACCTGGGTTCTAAGCACCAGAAAATGATTTATGGTGAAGAAGCATCTGCAGGTAAATCTGTCGTTGTCGTGGATGTTGAAAAAGCTGAACGCCAACAGTTCGCTTTAAACGACCAGGAATTACAAGAACTTGCTAAACAAGCGCTGATCATTGAAAACCACTACGGTGCACCAATGGACATCGAGTGGGCAAAAGATGGCGATGATGGCAAGATTTACATCGTTCAGGCGCGTCCTGAAACTGTAAAAAGCCGTGAAAATGTCGGCACCATGGAACGCTACCTGTTGAAACAACGCGGTACTGTGATCTGTGAAGGCCGTTCAATCGGTCAACGCATTGGTTCTGGTAAAGTCCGCATTGTGACGTCTATTAAAGAAATGGACAAAGTACAAGACGGTGATGTTCTTGTATCTGATATGACTGACCCGGATTGGGAACCAGTCATGAAACGTGCAGCTGCGATTGTAACAAACCGTGGTGGTCGTACTTGTCACGCAGCAATTATTGCACGTGAGCTTGGTGTTCCTGCAATCGTGGGTTGTGGTAATGCAACTGAAGTTCTTGTAGACGGTCAGGAAGTGACTGTGTCTTGTGCTGAAGGTGATACTGGCTTTATCTATGAAGGCGCACTAGATTTTGAAATTCAAAAGAATTCAATTGAGTCTATGCCTGCTCTTCCATTTAAAGTAATGATGAACGTGGGTAACCCGGATCGTGCATTTGACTTTGCTCAAATTCCAAACGCAGGTATTGGTCTGGCGCGTCTTGAATTCATTATTAACCGTATGATTGGTGTTCACCCGAAAGCATTAATCAATATTGACAGCCTTCCACGTGAAACACGTGCAGCAGTCATGGCGCGTACTGCAGGTTATGCATCTCCAATTGAATTCTATGTAGAGAAACTGGTTGAAGGTATCTCGACACTTGCTGCTGCATTTGCAGACAAGCCAGTCATTGTTCGTATGTCAGACTTCAAGTCTAACGAATATGCAAACTTGATCGGTGGTAAGTTATACGAGCCAGAAGAAGAAAACCCGATGCTAGGTTTCCGTGGTGCAAGTCGCTACGTTTCTGATAACTTTCGTGATTGCTTCGAACTTGAATGTCGTGCATTGAAAAAGGCACGTGATGAAATGGGTTTAACCAATATCCAGATCATGATTCCATTTGTTCGTACTGTTGCTGAAGCGAAACGTGTAATTGAACTTCTTGCATTAAATGGTCTTAAGCGCGGTGAAAACGGCCTTAAAGTGATCATGATGTGTGAACTTCCAACCAATGCTTTATTGGCAGATCAATTCCTTGAACATTTCGATGGTTTCTCTATTGGTTCAAACGACTTGACACAATTAACGCTTGGTCTTGACCGTGACTCGGGTATTGTCTCTCACCTATTTGATGAGCGCGACCCTGCAGTTAAGGCGTTGCTTTCTCTTGCAATTCAAGCATGTCGTAAAGCTGGCAAATATGTCGGTATTTGTGGTCAAGGTCCTTCCGATCACCCAGATCTTGCACAATGGTTAATGGAACAAGGTATCGACTCTGTGTCTTTAAACCCAGACTCGGTACTTGAAACTTGGTTCTTCCTGGCTGAAGAAAAAGTGCAAAAAGCATAAGCAATTGTGAATAAAAAAGACCCTTTGATAGGGTCTTTTTTATGAGATAGATATTATGATTTATTGTTTGAAAATTGATAACTAAAGACCCAATCACAAGCTAAACAATTGAATTTATAAATATAATTAAATCAACGCTTATCAACACATAAAGACTGTAATGACAAACAAATACCAACAGTAAAGTCATATCAAAATGGCAATAATAATAAATAACCATCGAATGTTCAGGAAGATATTTTTAAGAATGCAGATCCTTGCAATTTTGTATGGGCTCATTTTTAATGACAAATATGATTGAAAATCCTCAATTAATCTATATCTTACGATGAGAGGATGTTTGTTTTCAAAACAGAATTTAATACAATCTTGATCAAAGCTATTATCAGTTCACATTTATATATTGAGATTCAGTCTATATGCAGATTTACTTGGCCCGAAACAATCAACAAGCTGGTCCATATACGCTCGAGCAATTGAATCAGATGCTGGCGAATCAACAAGTCATGCTGACTGACCTGGCATGGCATCAAGGCATGACCGAGTGGAAAGCCTTAGGTGAACTTACCCAAGGAAAATCGGTATATCAACCCGAAGGTTATGTCGCTCCAGCAGTCACACCTGAAACGCCGGTATTCCAGAATAGCCAACCAACGACTTCGGCCTACTCACAGCCTCATACTCAAACAGCAACTCAAAAAAATGAACTTGCCAGTATTCCAAGCCGTATCCTGGCCAAAATTGTAGACGTATTACTGTGGCTACCAGCAACCTTCATTTTGACTGCTTTTTTTACGCCTGAACAGGAAACCCGGTTTGCTCAACTGAATGAAGAATTCATGAATGTTGTGCTGAGTAGCGATGCAGATCCTGCAATGGCTCAGCAATTACAGACTCAAATGTTTGAGATGTTTTCTCAGCAGGCGTGGCTTGCCACAGCGGTCTATTTGATTATCATGCTGGCCATTCAAGCCTTTCTGATTGCCAAATCAGGCCAAAGTATTGGTAAAAAGCTCACGAAAATCAAAATTGTAGATGTAGAATCAGGTGAAAAGACCAGCCTGTTGCGCGCCTTTACTATTCGTAGCGTATTTTTCATATTTTTAAATATTGTATTTATGCCACTGAGTTTAATTATTGACTGGGCCTTCGGATTGGGCAAAAAACGTCAAACCTTGCACGATAAACTCGCAAAAACGCAAGTTGTGAAACAATAGTGCAGGAATACACAAAATGGGATGAATATCATCCCATTTTGATTACAGAACTTTGAAATTGAAATAAAATTCCCATAAATCCTCCCCAATCCAGACCAGCAAAATCGGTTTTTATTACAGGCATTTAAAGCGCCCTAGATATAGCTTAGTTCGTGAATCTCAGGCATAATGCCCTACAACGTAGCGGTGTATTGTGATTAATAGGATGTTTTGTAAAATTCAGCCTTTTTTGTCATATGCACTTTAATCGCTATCCCATATTAAATTAGGGAATGGGACTCTTCACCGAGGTTGTAAAATGAGACAAACGATTTTAGCTGTATTGTCTTTATCTGCGATGACTGCACTCTTGACCGGGTGTGGTGGTGATATGGTACTTCTGAACTCTAAAGGTCCAGTTGCAGCAGGTCAAAGTAACCTGATGATGACTGCGATTTACTTAATGCTTTTGGTGGTTATTCCATCAATCATCATGGCATTATGGTTCGGTTGGAAATATCGTGCATCGAATAAAGACGCAGACTATAAACCTACATGGGCACACTCTACTGCGATTGAAATTGTGGTATGGGGTATCCCTGTCATTATTATTGGTATTTTAGCTTGGTTAACTTGGTGGGGTTCCCACAAGTATGACCCATACCGTCCAATTGAAGCAGATAAAGCACCTTTAACTGTTCAGGTTATTGCTGAGCAATTTAAATGGATCTTCATCTATCCTGAGCAAGGCATTGCAACTGTTAACGAATTACGTTTCCCAGAGCAAACTCCGGTAAGCCTTCGTTTAACCTCTAACTTCACGATGAACTCGTTCTTCATCCCGGCGTTAAGTGGTCAGATTTATGCAATGGCAGGTATGCAAACTCACCTTAACTTCTTAGCTGATGAAACTAGTCCAGCTGAAGGTTATCGTGGTTTCTCTTCAAACTATTCAGGCTATGGCTTCTCACAAATGCGCTTCCGTGCACATTCTGTGACTGATGCTCAATTCGCTGAATGGATTTCTGCTGTTCAGGCAGGAAACGGTACTTCAGTTAACCCTAATGCAGTACAAAAAACTGTTCTAGACCAAGCTGAATTTGCAACTTTACGTGACGGCAACCGTGGTAAACACCAGATCGAAGCGATTATTGCAAAAGCTGAAACTCCTGAAGAGAAGGCTGCTGCTGAAGCAATGAAGCCTTACCCTACTAAGCCACATCCTGTGACTTACTACTCTTCTGTAGAGCAAGGTTTGTTTGAATCTGTGATTCACAAGTATATGAGTAACTATCATGGTGCTGATCATTCAGCTCCTGTAGAAGCTGCAGCGACTGATGCTGTTGCTCACGAAGCGGCTGCTTCTGAAGCTCATGTAGCTGGTGAACATGCGACTGCTTCTCAAGGAGAATAAGACATGAGCTTCTTAGGTAAGTTAGGTCCAGATGCAATTCCTTACGATCCAATCGTATTGGCAACTGTTGCAATGATGATCCTGGGTGGTATCGCAGTTTTTGCTGGTATTACCTACTTCAAAAAATGGGGCTACCTGTGGAACGAATGGTTCACATCTGTAGACCATAAAAAAATTGGTATCATGTATATCTTCGTATCTGTAATCATGCTTTTGCGTGGTTTCGCCGATGCGATCATGATGCGTCTTCAGCAGTTCCTTGCAAAAGGTGGCGGCGAAGGTTATCTACACCCTGAGCATTACGACCAGATCTTTACCGCGCATGGCGTGATCATGATCTTCTTCGTGGCAATGGGTCTTGTAGTTGGTTTAATGAACATCTCTGTACCGCTTCAAATCGGTGCACGTGACGTTGCATTCCCATTATTAAACTCTTTAAGCTTCTGGTTATTCGCCGGTGCTGCAGGTCTGATGATGGTTTCACTTGCGTTAGGTGAATTCGCTGCAACAGGTTGGATGGCATATCCTCCACTGTCTGGTATCGAATACTCTCCAGGCGTAGGTATGGACTACTACATCTGGGCACTGCAAATTTCAGGTCTAGGTACGCTATTAACGGGTGTTAACTTCTTCGTTACTATCATCAAAATGCGTGCGCCTGGCATGAAACTTATGGAAATGCCAATCTTTACCTGGACATCTTTATGTACAGCAGTATTGATTATTGCGGCTTTCCCTGTGTTGACTGCAACAATTGCAATGTTAACGCTTGACCGTTACTTCGGTTTCCACTTCTTCACCAATGACTTGGGCGGTAGTCCAATGTTGTACGTGAACTTGATTTGGACTTGGGGTCACCCAGAAGTATACATTCTGATCTTACCAGCATTTGGTATTTACTCAGAAGTTGTTGCGACTTTCTCGCGCAAAGCATTGTTCGGTTACAAATCAATGGTGTATGCAACAGTAGCAATCACAGTATTGTCATTCGTTGTATGGGTTCACCACTTCTTTACCATGGGTGCAGGTGCCAACGTTAACGCGTTCTTCGGTATCATGACCATGATTATTGCGATTCCTACAGGTGTGAAGATCTTCTCTTGGTTGTTCACCATGTACAAGGGTCGTATTGTTTTCACCACTCCAATGCTATGGACACTAGGCTTCCTAGTGACTTTCGGTATCGGTGGTTTAACAGGTGTATTGATGGCAGTTCCACCAGCGGACTTCCTGGTACACAACTCTTTATTCCTGATTGCTCACTTCCATAACGTAATTATTGGTGGTGTGGTATTCGGTATGTTCGCAGGTATCATCTTCTACTGGCCGAAAATGTTCGGTTGGAGACTGAATGAGACTTGGGGTAAAGCAGCGTTCTGGTTCTGGTTCTTCGGTTTCTATTTTGCATTCATGCCACTTTATATCCTTGGTTTCATGGGTATGACACGTCGTTTGAATACATTTGACAACCCAGAATGGGACCCGTATGTAGATATCGCGATGTTTGGTGCGGTTCTGGTTGCACTGGGTATTCTATGTTTCATCATGCAAATCGTGGTTGGTTTCCTACAACGTGACCAACGTCTAGATTTGACTGGCGATCCATGGGATGGTCGTACCCTTGAATGGGCGACATCTTCTCCTGCTCCGTTCTATAACTTTGCTCATCTTCCAAAGATCAATGGTATTGATACTTTCTGGATCGAGAAAGAAAATGGTGTTGCGTATGCAAAACCAACGAAGTACGAAGATATCCACATGCCGACTAACCGTGCTGCCGGTTTCGTTATCGCGATGTTCATCACTGTTATGGGCTTCGGTTTAATCTGGCACATCTGGTGGTTAGTAGTTGTTACGTTCATTGCTTCTATCATTAGCTTCATCGTGTCTTCTTTCACCAAGAAAGTGGATTACTATGTTCCAGCTGCTGAAGTTGAGCGTATTGAAAACGAACGCTATGCGATTCTTGAAAAACACTTGAAGAAGGACTAAGACAATGGCTGAAGTACTTCATCACGATAACCACGGACACGATGAGCATCATCATCACGATGATACTGACATCACCGTCTTTGGTTTCTGGACTTACTTGATGAGTGACCTTGTCCTGTTCGGTACACTCTTCATTGCGTTCGCTGTTTTGAGTAGCCACATTCCTGTGGGTACTCCAAGTGCGAGAGACCTGTTTGGCGACTCTTTAGGTTTCGTTCTTACTGAAACCTTCGCCCTCTTGATCTCTTCTGTAACCTTTGGTTTTGCAGTTCTTGCTGCATACAAAAAAGACGTTGCAAAAGTACTAACTTGGTTAGCGATTACTTGGGTATTCGGTGCTATCTTCATCGGCATGGAACTATATGAGTTCAATCACCTAGTTCATGCGGGTCACGGTCCAAGCACAAGTGCGTTCTTATCTGCGTTCTTTACTTTGGTAGGTACGCACGGTATTCACGTAACTTCTGGTCTGGTCTGGATGATCGTGCTTATGGTTCAAATCAAGAAATATGGTTTGACTCTTGCAAACACGCGTCGTCTAGCTTGCCTAAGCTTGTTCTGGCACTTCCTTGACATCGTTTGGATCTGTGTATTCAGCGTAGTTTACTTGATGGGAGTTCTGTAATGAGTCACGATCATAACGCTGCTGGCGAATCACACGGTAACGTTAAGCAATATACTGTTGGCTTTATCCTTTCTGTCATCCTTACCGTAATTCCATTCGGTATGGTGATGGCAGGCGGTTTTGGCCGTGGTATCTTGATTACTGTCATCGCGATTACTGCGGTTGCTCAGATTCTTGTGCAGTTAATTTACTTCCTGCATATGAACTCTTCTTCAGAGCAACGCTGGAACGTGATTGCATTCGTGTATACCATCTTAACTATCGCTATTCTTTTAGTGGGTTCTGTATGGATCATGAATTACCTACACTACAACATGATGATCTAAACTGGTCGTCATGCTGAAAAAGTATTTATTCCTGACTAAGCCAGGAATTCTCTTCGGTAACTTTGTTACCACTTTGGGTGGCTACTTCGTAGCCACCCAAGGTTCTGTAGATTTCCTTCTCCTGCTTATTACCCTTCTCGGTACTACGCTTGTCGTAGCATCAGGATGTGTGGTCAACAACGTGATTGACCAGGACATCGACCAAAAAATGCAGCGCACCCAAAACCGTGCTCTGGTCACCAAAACCATTTCCGAACCTGTTGCCCTGGCCTTTGCTCTGGTATTAGGCATCGTTGGTTTTAGTCTTTTATGGTTCTGGGTAAATGCGTACGCTTTCTTATTCGCGGTGATTGGTTTTGTCGTATATGTTGGTTTCTACAGCCTATGGACAAAACGAACCACAATTCATCAAACTGTTGTAGGCAGTATTTCTGGTGCAGCTCCGCCTGTCATTGGTTATACCGCAGTGGCCAATCAATTTGACCTCGGTGCGTTACTGATCTTTTTAGGTTATGCGCTATGGCAAATGCCTCACTCATGGGCGATTGCGATTTACCGCTTTGATGATTACAAAAATGCATGCATTCCGATCTTGCCTGTGGCACGTTCGATTCATCGTACCAAGATTGAATCACTGGTTTATGTGGTGTTATTCACGCTGACCATGAATGCGTTATTTGTCTTTGGTTATGCCAACTGGTTCTATGCAGTGATTTTAAACTTACTGTGCATTTACTGGTTGTATATCGGTGTCATTGGATTTAAAGCTGAAAATGATCAACTTTGGGCAAAGAAATATTTCTTGTTCTCGGTGATCCTGATTACTGTCATTAGTATTATCTTTAGCTTTACCTCAACTGCGCCATCTACACAGATTGTGTTTTTTTAAAAAGATAGAGTTAGTCTCTATCTTTTTTTATTTTGATTTCTCTTAATCCCCTACTTCCAATAGTTGTAGAGCAGAATCAAAAATTCGGCGTTATAAAGCTAAACCTCGATCTTCCTGATCGCTTAGAAAATTCAATCTTTCTAGTTCCAGACTCCAATCCTTCAGTTTTCTAGATTTTCTGGCCTGAAAAGTACAGCTTGATCTTCGCAACAATACATTTGCTGAATTTAATCAGTCCAAATTTGCTTAAAGCCAAAGTCAGGTTCTGATGATCGATCTGGTTATAGAGATAATTTCGCAAAAATGTCTTATTTGGTTGAAATTATCCCTAAAGATCACTACAATTCCCCCTTCGCAAACACTGCGACACAACTTTGGTTGTGACTCCTTGCTTCAATTTACTTAAATTGGGGCTGTCCAAACCGTAAGGAGCTGACAATGCGTCATTACGAAATCGTACTTTTAGTACACCCTGATCAAAGCGATCAAGTAGTTGGTATGGTAGAACGCTACCTAACTCACATCAAAGAAGCTGAAGGTCAAATCCACCGTCTTGAAGACTGGGGCCGTCGTCAATTGGCTTACCCAATCAACAAGATCCACAAAGCTCACTACATTCTTATGAATGTTGAGTGTGGTCAAACTACTCTTGATGAGCTTGAAGAATTGTTCCGTTATAACGACGCAATCATTCGTAGCCTTATCATCCGTCGTGAAAACGCTATCACTGAAGAGTCACTATTGGCGAAGAGTGCTGAAGAAAAACGTGCGCGTAAAGCTCAACGTGAAGAAGCACAACACGCTCAAGACTCTGCTGAAGCTTAAGGAGAACATAACATGGCACGTTTTTACCGTCGTCGCAAGTTCTGCCGCTTTACAGCTGAGAACGTTACGTACATCGACTACAAAGATATCGACACTTTAAAACAGTACATCACTGAAAACGGCAAGATTGTTCCTAGCCGTATTACAGGTACTAAAGCTCGTTACCAACGTCAATTAGCGTTAGCTATCAAACAAGCTCGCTACTTGTCTTTGATCCCTTACACTGACAATCATAAGTGAGGTTGAGCTGTGGATATTATCTTATTACAACGCATTAAAAACCTAGGTAAACTAGGCGATAAAGTTTCAGTTAAAGCTGGTTACGGCCGTAACTTCCTTATCCCTCAAGGTAAGGCTGTTGCTGCAACTGAAGCAAACACTGCTGCTTTTGAAGCTCGTCGTGCTGAACTTGAGAAAGAAGAAGCTGCTATCTTGGCTGCTGCTCAAGCACGTGCTGACCAATTGAACGAAGTGAACATCGTTATCACTGCGAAAGCTGGTGACGAAGGTAAACTATTCGGTTCTATCGGTACTCGTGACATCGCTGACGCGTTGACAAATGCTGGTCTAGAAGTAGACCGTGCTGAAGTACGTCTTCCAAATGGCGCGCTTCGTCACACTGGCGAATTTAACATCGCAATCCAATTGCACCATGATGTTACTGCAGAAGTTCTAGTTACTATCGTAGCTGAGTAATTTCTCGCCTCAAAAAGAGCATGCGAAAGCATGCTCTTTTTTTATCTCTAAAAAATATAATCTAGCCAACACTGTCAAATTCATTTTATTATTCGTGTTTACAAAAAATTGCACTTCGCATTTTTGATCAGAGCGCGTATCATTTCATCTCGTAGTGAATAAACGCTATTCATCTCCGACGATATTTAACCATTGTATTTAAAATCAGGGATTTATATGTCACAGGCGAATGCCAGCAAAAAGGTAGCTCCTGCTAAACCGGAAATTGTTACTGAAAATAGCAATCTCAAGGAGTTCCGTACTCCGCCACACAATTTAGCAATTGAACAGGCTGTACTTGCTGCCCTTATGACTGTGGCTGAATCTTTTGAGCAGGTCGGTGATGTACTGACCGAAAATGATTTTTATGCCACCCGACACAAATATATCTTCCGTGCCATTGAGCAGCTCTCTAAAGAAAACTCGCCTTATGATGCGGTTCTGGTGCATGACTGGCTCATCAAACAAAACTTGCTCGATGCAATTGGTGGCGAAGAATATCTGATGCAGTTAATGGCAGATTCGCCATCGAGTTTCTATAACCTGGAAACCTATGCAGGCAAAATTAAAGAATTCTCTACCCTGCGCAGTATGATTAAAGTCAGCTCTGAAATTTTACAAAATGCCTATGACACCAAAGGCCGTACTGTCAGTGAAATTCTGGATCTGGCTGAGACCAATATTTTCTCGATTGCCGAACAGCATAATAACAATGCCAAAGCGCAAGGGCCTAAGCCGATCAACTCGGTGGTCGCGGACGTATTCGACAAATTAAATGAACTGTCGCAAATGGAAGGCAGCATTACCGGTTTAACCACTGGTTTTGTGGAACTGGATAATAAAACTTCCGGCATGCAATCCGGTGACTTGATTATTGTCGCGGCGCGTCCATCCATGGGTAAAACCACCTTTGCTATGAATCTGGTCGAAAGCGTTTTATTCAATAACAACCTGCCGGCCCTGGTGTATTCGATGGAGATGCCAGCGGATTCGATCGCCATGCGTTTGATTTCATCATTTGGTCGCGTGCATCAGGGGCATTTACGTTCTGGTAAAATGGATAGTGATGAATGGTCAAAAGTCACCAGTACCATTGTGCATTTACAAGAAAAAAATCTGTATATCGATGATTCTTCTGCATTGCCACCAACTGAATTACGCTCCCGTGCGCGTCGAATTGCCAAAATGCATGGTGGCAAACTCGGCTGTATCATGGTCGATTACCTCCAGTTGATGAAAGTACCCGGTATGGGCGACAATCGTGTCGGCGAGATCTCGGAAATTTCTCGAAGCTTAAAAGCATTAGCCAAAGAAATGCAGTGCCCTGTGATTGCACTTTCCCAGTTAAACCGTGCCCTGGAAAACCGTCCCAATAAACGCCCGGTGATGTCCGACTTGCGTGAATCTGGTGCGATCGAGCAGGATGCCGACTTGATCATGTTTATTTACCGTGATGAGGTTTATAACAAAGAATCTAAAGAAGCTGGCACCGCCGAAATCATTATCGGTAAACAGCGTAACGGCCCGATTGGTACCGTGCGTCTGGCATTCGAAGGTCAATATACCCGCTTTAGTAATCTCTCGCCTGAGTTCTATGCTCAGTATGATGACGAAGAGTAATCAGGCTCTCTCATCACATTTCCATCGTCCCTCTAGGAGTAATTTAGGGTGCGCCAAGCTACAGTTTATATTGACAGCGCTGCGCTGCAATATAATTTAGACCGTGTCAAACAACTTGCCCCAACCGCGAAAATCGTCAGTATGGTAAAAGCCAATGCTTATGGACACGGAGTTAAAGACTGCTTAGCAGCCTTAAGCGAAACCGATGCCTTTGGTGTCGCCTGCCTGCAAGAAGCCTTAGAAATTCGTGAATTAGGCTATCTACAGCCGATCACGCTTATCGAAGGTGTTTTTTCTGCAGATGAAATGCCAATCGTAATCGAACAGAATATTGAAGTCATTGTGCATCAACAGGCTCAAGTCGACTGGTTAATTGCACATAAAGATGCCTATATCGCCAAAGGTCTAAAAGTCTGGGTCAAACTGAATAGCGGCATGAATCGCCTAGGTTTTAAGATTGATGTGATTAAAACCGTGATCAATCAGTTGAAAGCAGAAGGCTTTACTTGTGTACTTGCCATGCACTTCGCCAATGCAGATGCCGAGCATCCACTGAATGATGAACAAATCCGTCAATTCCTGGAAATTAAAAATGACTGCGCCCCACTTTTAGCCTCTTGCTGTAACTCGGCTGCAATCTATAAATATCCAGAATTGCATTTTGACTATGTGCGTCCAGGGATCATGCTCTACGGTGCGACGCCCTTTTCAGACCGGGATGTGCATGATCTGGACTTAAAGCCGGTCATGACGTTTACAGCTGAAATTATTGCCTTGAATAATATTCAAGCAGGTGAGCATGTCGGTTATGGTTCGACATTTACCGCAAATCAAGACATGACGCTAGCCATTGTTTCAATTGGCTACGGTGATGGTTATCCACGTGCTTTCCCTAAACAGAACTATGTCGCAATCAATGGTCAGCAAACTCGCGTGATTGGCCGGGTTGCCATGGATATGATTGCCATTGATGTGACAGGACTAGATGTGCAATTAGGTACAGAAGTCGAACTTTGGGGTAAAACCCGTCTAGTGGATGATGTAGCGACAGCCAATGGCACGATTGGTTATGAACTATTATGCCGACTGAGCAATCGTCCACTACGCAAAGTAGTTTGATCTAATCTTAAGAGTTAAAAAAGCCCAATCTATGTTGGGCTTTTTCTTTAGGCTGACTTTTGTTCCTCGCCCTGCTCTATGCATAATTGCATTAATAAGGCATCGACATGAGTTTGCTGAAAGGCAAAAGGATTAAAGTCATCAAATCCCATTTCCCGACAGAATTGCTGGATCTGACTACGTTTGGAAATATATTTCATGGACCAGTCCGGGAAACTTGGATATTCAATTTCCTTGGTTTCAAATAGTTTAATGTCCTGATGGCGAGGATCTTTATTCAGTCGCTCCACCAGCAGACTTTTTAAAGTGGGACATTCACCTTCCAGACATTGAAAAAAATGACCATCTGCGAAATAAAGTACACCTGTCACTTGATGCTGGTAATTAAAATCACGGGCTTCTTTCAAAATATTCGCTAAATCTTCAAGCAAATCAGTTTTGGGAGAAGTACTTTTACTGGCGTAACAAAATTGGTACATGCGCTAACTTCTCTATTTTTATTATGCTGGACTGCATAGAAGTTAACACTGTACGCGAAAAGCCTGAATCACGATAGGTTTTTATAAGAAATACTCATTAGAGGGAACAGGAAGTTCTGCCAGTCCTTTTTTTAAGGTCTCTGACCATTGCCGGCTGATTGACGTGAAATACTCATCATCTTCAGCAATACGCTTGCCTCTTGGCATGATCAGGCTGTCTTTTTTATAGACCAGCACATCGAGGGGCATGCCAACCGATACATTGGAACGTAGGGTCGATGCAAATGAAATCAGGGAACAGCGCAAGGCTTCATCCAGTGGCATATCATAAGTCAGCGCACGATCCAGGATCGGCTTGCCATATTTACTTTCACCAATCTGGAAATACGGCGTATCACGTGTGGCACAGATAAAGTTCCCTTGCGGATAGACATGATAAAGCTGCATATCCTGATCTTTAAGCTGCCCACCGACCAGCAGATTACAATAGTAATTGCTTTGTTCCGAAATATCGCTCGTAACATTCGCAATCACTTTTTTCAACGTACTACCTACCAGCTCAGCGACATCAAACATGGTGTGCAGACTCAAGATATTGGGTTCCTGCTTCAGTTCGAGCTGATTTTTGATATGCCCAATTACGGCTTGTGTTGTTGCCAGATTTCCGGATGCCTGTATGACGATCATACGTTCCCCAGGAATACCAAAGGTATACAACTTTCGAAATACAGAAATGTGATCTACTCCGGCATTTGTCCGGGTATCACTGATAAAAAGCATACCTTGCTCTAAACGTAGTGCACAACAATACGTCATTCATTCGTCCTTATTAACATCCTAGCACTTGAACGATGGAATGCATGGATTCCACACCGCCCTTTTCTCTGACACCGCGTACCGGCGCCACATCCCAATAATCCCGTCCAATCGCCACATAAACATGCGAACTTGGAGTAAACAACAGATTACTGACATCAAAACAATACCATGTCTGGTCTACAAACACCTCTGCCCAAGCGTGACTGGCCAGATGCGAAGCATTTTGTGCATATAAATAACCAGAAACATAGCGGGCAGGTAAACCTAGATATTTGCACATGGCAATGAAAATATGACTATGGTCCTGACAGACGCCCTGTCTGGACTCAAAGGCATCTATTGCAGAGCCTTGCACTGAAGTACTGTTCGAAATATAAGGCACATGCTCCAGCAATGCTTGCGCCAGTCCAATCAGATGTTGACGGGTTAATGCAGGAACATGACGTTGTGCAAAATCTTTCATTGCTGAATTACATTGTGTCGATTCGGTCGGCTGTAGAAAAAGATTGGGATTGATTGAATCATTCAATCCACTCTGATGCGCAGGATTCAACTCGACTATTCCTTGTGCCATGATAGTCAGGGAATGATAAGGCTCCCGCTGGCTACAGGTCATCCACAGATTATGAAATGCATCTTTCCGGATTTCTTTATTACCCGGTACACTGATATCCCAAGAATGCACCCGCTGATGCGCATTGCTCGAAGGCATCATCTTAATGTACTGAATACTGTTCCTCACCTCGGCCGTGTACATATAGTGCGTTTGGTGATTCACCATCAATTTCATACATCTGCCTCAAACAGTTGATGGATATGGTCGCTAAACTGATAGAACTGAATCCGGTTCGGTTCTGTACGCAACTGCTCCCAGTATTGCTCCAGATCATTCCAGCCCATTTCCACCAGAATTCTGACCACATAATCAATCTTGCACAATGTGGTACTGGTTTCTTCACCTAGGCGTAACTGGTGATCCAACTGTTCTACACATTGCCCTAAACTGAAAAACAGAAAGATATCGGAAGATTCTGCTTCCAGAATATCTTCACATTCCGTTACCACTTCACAGATATAACCGGCATTTTTATCAGCGGTTTTGATCAGTTTCATCAGTTCTGCATAGCCTGAAGCAGACAGCACCCCACGCAATTCCTGAATATTGTCTTTGGCCACTTTAAACTGCTGGCTAAAAGACGCCACTTGCGTAGGATCAAGTACTAGCTCATTTAGGGAACTGGCATCAAAGGCAGGTAAACAAAAGGCATGGGCATACGCCACTGCCGCTTCGTCTTCTAAAAATGGAAAGCGCGCACATAAAAAATGAGTGCGAGATAAATAACGCCCTAGCCAAAAAATATGTTGTGCATTGCTATTCAGCAAAACCATGACATTTTCCTTCTTTGGAATCTTATGAATGTAAATTGTCGACTACCCAGGTATCTTTGATACCACCACCCTGTGATGAATTCACCACCAGTGAGCCGGGCTGCATCGCCACACGGGTCAAGCCACCCTGTACGATTTCAGTACGATAAGGCGAACTTAATACAAATGGGCGTAAGTCGATATGACGTTCAGCAATACCAAAATTGGTCAAAGTCGGACTAACCGATAAGTCCAAAGTTGGCTGCGCAATATATAAATGCGGCGCAGCTAAAATTTTCTCCCTGAAAGTTTCAATTTGCTGTTTAGAGGCTTGTGGTCCAATGAGCATGCCATAACCGCCCGAACCCTGCGCTTCTTTCACCACCAGTTGATCCAGATGAGCCACGACATAGTCTAATTCTTCAGAATTACGACATTGATAAGTCGGAACATTTTTTAGAATTGGCTGCTCGCCCAAATAAAAATGAATCATTTTGTCGACATATGGATAAACCGATTTGTCATCTGCCACACCGGTTCCCGGTGCATTGGCAATCACAACATTATTTTGCAAATAAGCTGACATCAAGCCAGCCACACCCAAAGTGCTATCCGGTTTAAAGCATAAGGGATCAAGAAACGCATCATCGACCCGTCTATAAATAACATCGACTCGTTGGCGACCACGTATGGTTTTTACATAAACCTTCGAGTCATCAACAAAAAGGTCACGTGATGTTACTAATGGCACATCCATCTCTCTTGCAAGGAAAGAATGTTCATAGTAAGCACTATTAAAACGTCCTGGGGTCAGTACCACCACAAATGGCTTGTCGACATAAGCATTTTCGATCAGGATTTCTTTCAATAATTGTGGATATTGCTCGATTCCGGCAATCTTGGACTGCTCGAATACTTTCGGCATCAGTTTTTCACTGATCTTGCGGCATTCCAGCATATAAGAAACACCAGATGGCGTTCTGAGATTATCTTCTAAGACATAAAACTCGCCCTTGGAATCACGGATCACATCGATTCCGCTAATCTGGCTATAAATCCCGCCTTTCAAGCTATGTTGATACATATGCGGCTGATAGGCTTCATGAGTTAAAATCTGCAACTCAGGAATGATATTGGCTTTTAAAATGTCCTGTTGATGATAAATATCATGTAAGAATAAATTTAGCGCCCGTACCCGTTGTGCCGAGCCTAAAGCCACCATATTCCACTGTTTCCGGTCTATGACTCGCGGAATGATATCGTAAGGAATAGTGCGTTCTACGCCTTCTTCATCGCCATAAACGGTAAAGGTAATACCGTGATTTAAAAAATGTTCTTTTGCTACCTGATTCAGTGCATTGAGTTCATCCAGCGTATGTTGAGATAACCATTCTTCCAGTCTTTGACCTGCCTGACTGGACAGCACATGTTCATCCTGCATTTCATTAAAGAACTTTGAAGATAACTGCTGCAGTAAAAGTTGTGGGTTTGTTGTAGTAGATACCGCTGTAGTTTTAGTGTCTATAAAATTTTTTCCAATATTCTGGGAACTAAATTTATCAATTGTTTCAATCACATTTGTATCCTGATTTCCTTTAAGCATACAAACCCCCGTATTATCATCTATTATAATTAAATCAAAGCAATATCCATGCCATGACATCTGCATTTCAATTACCATTAATCTAATAAATGCCCAATGAACTCAATGCTATTTTCGACCAAGTTGTTTTAGAATTGTAGGACAAATGTTGCACAGAGGGACTTGCGAAAAAATGAGAGTTTTTTTATTGTGTTAAGCTAAGCCTAAATCCCCTCTTCTTTATTGCCAGCAAAATAAATTATGTCAGCACAAGAAAAAGAAACTTCAAACAGTCTGTATCGCCAATGGCAAATTTTGTCGCGTCTTTCTACCGGCAAATGGATGGGAACACGTGAATTACAGGAAATCCTGAATCGCGAAGGCATTGATATCAGTCTACGTACCATTCAGCGTGACCTGAATCAGATTGCGCAACGCTTTCCAATTGAAAGCAGTAAAACCACGCCGCAAGGCTGGCGTTGGCGTTCAGATGCGCCGCTGCAAAGTTTGCCGCATATGACCAGCTCGCAAGCGGTCACTTTCATGATGGTCGAAGAACATTTAAAACATCTGCTGCCACCGAGCCTGATCGAGGAAATGAATCCGTGGTTTGATCTGGCACGACGCAGTCTTTCTTCCCAGAACAATGTCCGGCAATGGATTAACCGCGTACGCATTGTTCCGGCCACCCAACCGCTGATTCCACCTGTGGTAGATAAGGCCGCGCAGCAAGCGGTGTATGAAGGCCTGTTACAGGACAAACAACTGGAATGTGTGTATCAGGGCCGTGGTCATAACAGCGAAGAAAAAACCTATATTCTCAATCCTCTGGCATTGGTACAAAAAGGGTCAATCATTTATCTGGTATGTACCCGTCATGACAAATCGGATATCCAGACCTTTGCACTGCACCGCTTTAAATCGGCCGTCGTGCTGAATTCACGTGCCTTGCATCCGGTCAATTTCGATATTGATGATTATATTGATTCTGGTGCACTGGGCTTCCGGGTGGACTTCAACCATCCCACCGAAAATGTCACGCTTAAACTCAGCATGTCAGAGTCGGATGCGCATTACTTTGAGGAAAGCCAGCTCAGTAAAGACCAGAAAATTGAAAAAATGGAAGATGGCATGTCGCTGATCACTGCTACCGTGCCATTTACCTCTCAACTGGTCTGGTGGCTGCGTAGCTTTGGTAAAAAGATTAAACATATTGAACCGAGTATTGTGGCCAATGCAGTCGCTCAACTGGATGAGGAAAACCCTTAACTACACAGGCTTCATCCAGACTCTTTTAGGTATTCCAGAATAAAAAAATCCCCAAATTGGGGACTGGAGAATTATGCTTATATTTTTGTTCTTGTTGTGGTGATCTGCCGCTGTGCCAATCTGCTTTTCTTTGACACCCCGAAATGCAGCTTGAATGAAACATCAATATTTAAAAATGACTGAGACATGAGCAAGCCAGCTCAGCATCATTAAAGCGAATGGATTTTTTGGTCATGGTTTAAGACTCCTATATAGTGAATAAACCGACTATAAAGTCATCCGCCTTACTTGTGAAATAAATAGAATGCATGTCTTTTGCAGAATTTTTCTATAGTACTTTTTCCGCAAAATTTATCTGTAATCGCTGCTGATTCATTGCTTGGCTTAATACTATTTTCGGCAAGTTTATAAAATCGAATAACAATTCTCTGCTTGTATAAGATATCTCGCTCTGCACATCATAAAGCCCTATAGAAGTAGAAATAGGGACTTAATTTTACAATGGCTAACCCTGCTCAATTAGTACGTCACAAGCTGCTTAATACTTTCTTTTCCCGCCATTCGGTCTGGTTTGCCTGCATTCTGATTGCAGTAATTTTTACTACATTTCATATCGGTTATTCACCGCGTTATATCTATTATTTTATGCCGCAAACGTTAGTGAATACCCTATGGATCCTGAGCATTCTGCTGAGTTTGCTGGGTTTGTATGATGTACTACAAAATAAGCATTCCATTCTGAAAAATTATCCCATTATGGGACATTTCCGCTTTATCTTTGAGGAATTCCGTCCCGAGATTCGTCAGTATTTTATTGAAGCCGACCGGGACGCACTGCCTTTTTCCCGTATGCAGCGCAGTCTGGTGTATCAGCGGGCAAAAAATGAAAATTCTGATAAACCTTTCGGCTCGATTCTGAATGTCTATGAAGATAATTACCGCTTTGTTAGTCATTCCATCACGCCCTGCAAAGTTGCTGATCCGCAGACTTTTCGTATCCTGATTGGAAATGAGCAATGTACCCAGCCCTTTTCAGCTTCTATTTTAAATATTTCAGCCATGAGCTTTGGCAGCATGAGTGCCAATGCGATACGTGCACTTAATCTCGGCGCTCAAAAAGGTGATTTTTTCCATGATACAGGCGAAGGCAGTATCAGTCCCTACCATCTGGAATATGGCGGTGATCTGGTCTGGGAAATTGGCAGTGGTTATTTTGGCTGCCGTACTTTAGATGGACAATTCGATCCGGAACGTTTTGCTGCACAAGCCAAACTACCCCAAGTAAAGATGATTGAAATCAAGCTTTCGCAAGGCGCAAAACCTGGCCATGGCGGTATTTTACCTAAAAGTAAAATTTCGGAAGAAATTGCCCAAATTCGAGGCATCAGCCGTGATCATGATTGTGTTTCACCTTCGAGTCATCCGGCATTTAGCACACCGATTGAAATGATGCATTTCATACAAAAATTACGTGAACTTTCCAACGGAAAACCGGTCGGATTTAAACTGTGTCTGGGTCAACCGTGGCAGTTTATGAGCATGGTCAAAGCTATGTTACATACCCAGATTTATCCGGATTTTATTGTGGTTGATGGCTCTGAAGGTGGAACGGGAGCTGCACCCATTGAATTAATTGACTATGTTGGTGCCCCATTAAGAGAAGGTTTGCTGTTTGTACACAATACCCTGGTTGGTGCAGGTTTGAGAGATAAGATCAAAATTGGTGCAAGTGGTAAAATAATTAGTGCATTCGATATTGCCAGCACGCTTGCCATTGGTGCGGATTGGGTGAACTCTGCCCGTGGTTTTATGTTTGCAGTGGGCTGTATTCAGGCACAAAGTTGTCATACCAATCAATGCCCTGTCGGAGTCACCACCCAAGACAAAGATCGCCAGAAAGCCTTACATGTGCCGACCAAGGCCGAACGGGTGTTTCATTTTCATAAAAACACCTTACATGCCCTGTCTGAACTAATAGCTTCCGCAGGTCTCAAACACCCTTCCGCTATTAAGGCGCATCATCTGGCACAACGCGTGAATAATCACGAAATAAAGAACTTTGCGCAGATTCATTTTTGGCTCAAAGAAGGTGAATTATTGTCCTGTGAAAATAAGGATGAGGAGAACTTCTACTTCCGGATGTGGAATTTGGCCCAATTAGAAAAATTTTAAATCAATAGCATTAGAACTAAAAAAGGCGTTTTCATAAACGCCTTTTTAAATATTAAATTTTCAATCTATTAATAATAAGTTTTGCTGCCGTGTGCATGCAGAAAGGCAGGAATCAAACCCGTCAATGCAGCACGAATATCAGCACGCTCATTGATTAACTGATGCGAACCCTCTTCTAGCATAAGCAAAGTCTGGAGTCTGAATTTACGTCGGATAAATTCGATATTATAACGCCAGTCCACAGTCTGATCCTGTGCACCCTGTGCTAGCCAGACTGGAATACGACAAGCCGGACGCGCTTCCATTTCCAGCATCCAGCGTGACATCGCTAAAATCCAGTCCATGCCCATCATTCGCGGTTGTAATGGATCTTTAAGCCGGATAAAACGCAAAAACTCCGGATTATGGTTATTGCGTCTGAAATGTCGGGGAACTTCACGTTTGATTCGGCTAATAATGCCCAATCCGACCGAATTATGCCACCAAGCAGTTTTAGCGGGGCGAATCAATGGTGATAACAATAAGACTCGTTCAACAAAAGGATTTTCACGACGCTGTGCAAACTCCAGTAAATGGTGCATCCAGATCGCACCGCCGGTACTCTGCCCAATGCCGACCCAAGGTTTCGGTAATTGTGAGGCATGTTGCACATAACGATGTACAGCATGTAAAACCTGCTGATAATGATCAAAATTCTGGATGCTGGCAGGTGAACCATCACTCAAACCATGTCCAGGCAGATCATAGGTCAATACGCTAAAGCCCTGCTCCAAAAGCTCTTTGACAATGGGCTGATAAATACCGCTATGTTCCAGATAACCATGCAACAGAAAAGCAGTTCCCTGAATCTTATCAAAGCGGGTATTTTCCAGATTTGGCTCAAACACCTGTACATGTAACCTGAATAAAGGCATCTGTACATAGCCCTGCCAGTGTTTGCAGTCCAGTAAATCAAAACCATAAAGCTTGCGATAGGACTGCAGATCAATCGGCGGTTCATCACTACGATTCAGGTTTAAAGGTGGCAAGAGTTGAGGCGTAACATCCCGACTCGGAATGGGTAAATCCAGCTGTTTCAGAATGGTGGGATTTAAAAATGGGATATCAGACATTATGGCACCTCCCGACAGTCACTGGATCCAAACCACATATCGCGCATGGTCGCCAACATTTCATAATTGGCACGACGACTGTGATCATAATTTTGTGCACTTGGACGCCACCGTGTCAATGGCGTTGGCATCGGTGCTTCTACCGGAATGGTTTGTATGCCATTTAACGCAAATAAACGGCGGGTACGCGGCATATGATAACGATCCGTAATCAGAATCACTGTAGGCGCTCCACCTTTCTTTTGTAATAATAATGAACTGAAACGGGTATTTTCACAGGTGTTCATGCTGCGATCTTCCAGTAATTTGGCATCGACACCATGATTTTTTAACCAGCGCTGCATATACGGTGCTTCGACCCCACTCAGAACAATCGGCAACTGATAATGTTTCTCTACTGCCAGCGTAGTTTCCAGACGTAGTCGCGTATAGTTATTGACGATGATCTCTTTGCCTTGGTCATCTAGGGTTAAGCCACCACCCAATACCACAATGGCATAAGGTTGGGAGCTATTCGCCGGTTTAGCCTGCTGTTGCTCTTGTAGTAAAGCCAAGTCCTGCTGGATTTCCTCTCCATCGGTTTCCTGTACCGAACTGGCTTCACCCTGCTCAAGTGGATGCGTCGTCAAAAACTCCATATATTGCTCAATGCGTTCCTTATTTTCACTACTGTCCCACTCCAGCAATTCCCGGACATTGGCTGCCGGATCGACTGGTTCTGCATCTTCCTGTGAGGGCAATAACGGTACCTGGGCAGATGGACTTTGCTCTGATTTTTGATCTTGCTGCTCGCGCTGATAGTCTTCAATCACCTTCTGTAGCGCTTTATAACGCGCCTGAATCAGAAGCAGATTAGCCGAGTTATTTTGCTGAATATCCTGTTCCATGACCTTTAAATATGCCTGTCGGGCAATCCACAAGTCAGACCCAGGTTCCAGATTTTCATGTTCGCTGAGTGCAGCCATTTTCTGGCTTTGAGCCGCAACTTCATTGAGTTCTACTGATGCAAAGCGATTTAAACCCTTTACGATGATTTTTGAGTAAAAAGGCGTATAAATAAACACCAGCAGACAGCCGCATAGTACAAATAGTCCAGTGACAATTTGTAGAAAACGTACCATCCAATGGGTGTTCTTCATGTTATTCCTCTTCCTGATGAGAGCGGATCAGACCATTTTTATCGAACAATACAGGTTCAGGTTCCAGCATCAGCTGGAATTTATCCCAAACCGCTTGCTGTACTGCACGATAAGTTTTACGTACATCGGTGAGAGAGGCTTGACCATAATTCACCAAGACCAAGGCCTGTTTATGAAACATGCCGACAGGGCCCAACTGTTTGCCTTTCCAGCCAGCCTGATCAATTAACCAGCCTGCTGCAAGTTTAACTTGCGCATTGGCTTGCTGGTAATGGGGTAAATTCGGGAAAGATACAGCAATTTGATCAAAGACCACCTGATCAACCACAGGATTTTTAAAGAAGCTGCCCACGTTAGGGAATTCTTGCGGATCAGGCAATTTACTCTGGCGAATCTGGATGACCTGTTGTTGCAGGTTTTCTGCTGTGAGTTGATCACCAACCGCAGTCTTCAGATCACCGTAATTCAGTTTCAAATCTGGCTGTTTAAGTAATCTAAAAGTCACATGGGTAATCACATAACGATTTGGATCATCTTTAAAAATACTATGCCGATAGGCAAATTGGCAATCGGCTGCCTGAATCGAAGCAAACTGTTTCAGCTGACGGTCATAGACCTCGACGGAATCAATAAACTCGCCGACTTCAACGCCATAAGCGCCAATATTCTGTACTGGCGAAGCACCGACACGTCCAGGAATCAGGGCCAGATTTTGTAAACCATACAGACCTTGTGCTGTAGTCCAGAGCACGAAGTCATGCCAGCCTTGACCACCGCCTACACGTAAGCGCTGCGTCTGATCATCAGCATCCAGCATTTCAATGCCATGAATATCCATATGCAGAACCAGTGCATCAATCTGCTCCGGCAACAACATATTGCTGCCGCCTGACAGGATCAGCACATTGAGTTGTTGCTGTTCCGCAAAATCCAGTGCAGCAATCAGATCAGCGGTTGATTGAATATGGGCATAGTGTGAAGCAATGGCTTCTAAATTTAGGGTATTAAAGGGTTTAAGTTGAACCTGAGTTTGAATCTGCATTGCTTAAACCTTGTGTACATTCTGTTTGAAAATTTCAACCCATGCCTGACTGCTGGACTCACACTGATCGAGCACCCGTTCAAAACCATCCGCTTCGCCATAATAAGGATCGGGCAAGGCCTGTTGTGGATAATCCTGATCATGCTCACTCATCAATGCAACGCGTGCACGTAAATGACCGAACTCAGTTTCGGCCAGACGCTGTATATTCTGGATATTAGATAGGTTTTCCAGATCCATTGCCAGAATCAGATCATAATCAATAAAATCATGCGTGGTCAGCTGACGTGCGCGAAGCGTTGACAGATCATAGCCACGTTTCAGTGCATGCTGCTGGCTACGCAGGTCTGGGGCCTTGCCCGGATGATAATTACTGGTTCCAGCAGAATCGACCACAATATTCAGTTGCTGTTCATCACAATAATGTCTGAGTACCACCTCTGCCGTGGGAGAGCGGCAAATATTTCCCAAACAAACACATAACACCTTGTATGGCGTTCTGGATGACATAAACAACCTCAGAGCTACTTTATTTTAAGGATTCTTATGTTAAGTTATTTATATACTGATTCCTATCTCACAACCATAGAATAATCTCGTATTTGCAATAAAAAAATCAAGGATATCGCCATGAATCGTTTTCAGTTTCAAACCGTCCCCAATATCATTGCCGGACTAGGCACGATTCAGGAATTATTTAAAATTCTAAAAAATGGCCGTTATCAACGTCTTCTACTGGTGACTGACCCGGGTATGCTGAAGCAGCAATTACATCTGCCGATTCTGGATATTATTGAATCTGCCGGTCTGGATTATGTGATTTACTCAGATGTTCAGGCTGACCCGCCCGATAACGTAGTGCTTGAAGCAGCAGCTTTTGCAAAGCAGGAAAAGATTGATGTGGTGCTAGGCTTTGGTGGTGGCAGCTCGATGGATGTGGCCAAGCTGATTGCGATTTTGGCGCATCCTGAGCAGCATCAGACGCTTTCCGATCTGTATGGCGTCGATAATGCCACCGGGCCACGTTTAGCTCTAATTCTGGTTCCCACCACAGCCGGAACGGGCTCCGAAGTCACACCAATTTCGATTGTTACTACAGGTGAAACCACCAAAAGCGGCATTGTCGCGCCTATTCTCTATGCCGATATTGCTATTCTGGATGCGACTTTCACTCGGAATTTGCCGGCACAGATTACCGCTGCCACCGGAATCGATGCCATGGTACATGCCATTGAAGCCTATACCTCAAAACACAAGAAAAATCCTTATTCGGATATGCTGGCCAAACAGGCTTTAAGATTATTGAATGCCAATTTGCAACGTGTTCTGCAAGATGGTCATGATCTAGATGCCCGTCAAAATATGCTGGTCGGTTCCATGCTGGCCGGACAAGCCTTTGCCAACGCACCGGTTGCCGCCGTGCATGCGCTGGCTTATCCACTCGGTGGGCATTTTCATCTGTCGCATGGACATAGCAATGCTTTGGTGCTGACCGAAGTCTTAAAATTTAATGCACCTGTAGCCAAACAGCTCTATGCCGAATTGATGACCTGGTTAGATCCCCACAGTAAAGGTTGTCATGATGGACTGACCGATCTGTTTATTGATCATTTTAATAATCATCTGATACAGAGCGGCTTAACCTTAAAATTAAAGCAGTTAAATGTACCAGAACAGATGTTGATGGTTATGGCAGAAGATGCCATGCAACAAAGCCGGCTGTTGCAGAACAATCCACGCGAACTCAAGTTGGATGACGCTTACCAGATTTACCAGGCGATTTATGCCTAAATCTATTTCCACACTAAGCCTTGTCTAGCTGAGAGCGAATCCTGATGAAAGCCACGATCAAACAACGCGAACACTATGCCTTTTTCTTGCCCATTCAGACCCGCTGGGCAGACAATGACCTGTATGGCCACGTCAACAATGTGACTTATTACAGTTATTTTGACACCGCAGCCAATGCCCTGCTGATTCAGGAAGCGGCCTTTGATCCGAAATACTCTCCGATGATTGGGCTGGTGGTCAGCTCCAACTGCCAGTTTAATCAGGAACTGTCTTATCCGGAAATTATTGAAGTGGGCGTGGCCATTGAAAGCATGGGAAATTCATCACTGAGCTACGATCTGGCCATTTTTAAACGCAATTCGGATACAGCTGCAGCTCAGGGTAATTTTGTTCATGTATTTGTCGATCGTGAGACACGAAAAAGCACCCCGATTTCAGCCGAAATGCGGGATGCCTTATCTCGATTTGTTGTGCCTTAAAATCCAGTCTATTTCAGCTGAATATTTTGCAATTCACCATCGAACTGCTGCAACAGGTCACGTACCGCAGGTTCAGCCTGTAACAGCTCTTCAGCGCGTTTAAAGGCACGAGCCTTCCGCTGATGCTGCATGGTATAGGGTGTTAGCTGGTCCACACTTTCAAATTTCACCTGGAAATGAGTTTGCGGCCACTGCTGTTGTAAAGCAGCTTCCAGAGTATGTTGCAGTTGTGTCAAAAGTTGCTGGTATTGCTCAGGGATATGAAAAACGGATTGGCCATTAATCTGTCCGCTCATGACACCATACTGTGCCAGTTCCTGCACTGCTGGAGAAAGCTGGCTGTTACGGAACCAGTATTCCCATTTTTCGACGCTCCACTCACCCTCTAACATTTGCTCAGGGATTTTTAAAATATCCTGTGGCATCAGATTCTGCGTATTTAAATCTTGGGAAATGTCATCCGGTAGCGCAGTCTGAATCGGAGCGACTTCTTCAATCACAGGCTGAGCAATCGTTTCCTGTGAAAGTTCCAATTCCGGTGAGGCAAGACTAAATTCCTCATCAGCAGATATTTCTTGTGCTGCTTCGACATGAGTAACAGCATCTACAGGAATAAACTCTTCAAGCAGGAAATCATCCGAGCTGCTGCTTGTCGCCGGTGCTTCTACGCTACTCTCGATTTCATCAAAACCAAACAGGCCTTTGTCGTCATTTGGATCAAAAACGATCTGATCACTAGACTGTACTTCCTCAATCGCTGTCTGAATTACTCCCTGTTGAACAGGCTCAGGTGCATGATCATTAGTGGACTTTTCTTCATGGAGAAAATCATCTGAAGATGGTTCAGGCATTGATGGCGTATAAGCTTCCTCATCCGTCTCATCGTCCAGAGAGAAATCATCGAAGGTCGGTTCCGCTTCAAATGTTTTTGCTGTGACTGTTTCAGACTGCAATTGTGTCTGAATGGGCTGTTGTAGACGTGTAGGAGAAGCTGCTATTGGTTGAGTTGCGGCTTCATGAACGACTGGAACCTCGCTTGGCTGTAAGGGACGGAATGCCAATAAGCGTAGCACCGTCATCTCAAAACCTTGTTCCTGAGTCACCGCCAACTGTAAATCAGCGCGTCCTTTACATGCGACTTGATAATACAGTTGCAAATCCTGCGCCGAAATCAAACCGGATAATTGCATAATCTTTTGATTGATTTCAGCACTATATTTCAGACTTAAATCTGGCAGATATTGTAATAAAGCCAGTTCATGCAAAGTCGAAATTAACTGATCTAAAACCAGTGACACATCCAAAGCCTGCTGACGGAATTGCAGCAACAACTGACTGACCTGTGCTTTCTGGTTCTGGTGAATCGCCAGAATCAGATCATAAATAATGGTCCGGTCAATCAAGCCCAGCATGTCTTTGACATCCTGATGCTGAATCGCACCCTGACCATAGGCAATCGCCTGATCGGTCAGAGACAAGGCATCACGCAAAGAACCTTGAGCAGATTCGGCAATTTGCCAGATGGCATCCTGATCCGACTGAATACTTTCTTGGCCTAAAATCTGGGCCAGATGCTCGGTAATTTCATCAACAGCCAATGGGCGCAAAGTAAACTGCAAACAGCGTGAAATTACGGTAATTGGCAGCTTTTGTGGGTCGGTCGTAGCAAACAGGAACTTGACGTGCGCAGGTGGCTCTTCCAGAGTCTTTAATAAAGCATTGAAAGAATGCGTGGACAGCATGTGCACTTCATCAATCAGATAGACTTTAAAACGACCTTGGGTCGGTGCATAAGGCACATTGTCGAGCAGCTCGCGAGTATCCTCAACCTTGGTGCGTGAGGCTGCATCGATTTCGATCAAATCGATAAAGCGTCCTTCGTTGACGGCGCTACAAGTCGCACAGACTTCACACGGTGTCGAGGTGATACCGGTCTCACAGTTCAAGCACTTCGCCAAAATACGTGCAATCGTGGTTTTTCCGACACCACGCGTTCCTGTAAACAAATAGGCATGGTGCAAACGGCCACGTTCGAGCGCGCTGGTTAAAGCACGTGAAACATGGTTTTGCCCCACCAATTCATTAAAATTACGAGGACGGTATTTTCGCGCAAGTACTTGATACATGTATGCTCCTTTTTACAGGTCTAAGCATACTGTTTTTTTAGTAAATAGTGAAATGAATGCCGGTTTATAAACAATAAAAATCCCTTGATCAAAATCATTGAAAAAGGGATATAAAACATATATTTTCTTAAAATCAGACCGATTCAAACAGGATAAAGTCACTTTGCATCTGGTAGCGTTTGCCTGTTTGATCTTCACGAATTTCCAGAACCTGCTTTTTCAGATCCACATAAACCAGATTGCGGGTATCGACATTCAGCAGTTCAATCTTTTGTTGCGTATCATCCTGAAAACGAATCGGCCCAGTAATGGTTTCAATCGGGTTATGCCCACTCAAGCTTTCACGTGATAACGTAAAAGTCCGATCATCATGCAAGCTCAAAGCAACAGCCATACCCGGACAATCGTCACAACTGGAAAAACATCCCATACAGGGTGTGGTGCCCTGATAATTCCCGACCCAGGCAGGAATCTGAGCTTTAGCCTCAATAGCAGTATTTGCCGTCGATTGGTTTTGATCCTGGCAGCCAAACAAGGCACTGCTTGCGACCAGAGGAATCATCAGCACTTTTTTCATCACTTCATACCACAGACTGGGAGTCACGCCAAAATAACATATTTTAAGGACTTTACTAAACTCCCCAATCAGGGATATTTAGCGCCAACCTTTACGTCCAGTCAGTACCGCATCCGCACAGCGCAAGGTTTCCTGCGTCAGGCCCCAAAGACGGTAATCTCCGGTTAATGAACCTGTCGGGAAATTATGCGTATAGGCAAAACTTAAATTCCGTTCAGGGTCACACCAGGCACCAGAGCCATTAAAGCCCATATGACCAAAACCTTTAGAGGCTTTTCCTAAAGTGAGAACACGGTGGTAACCCAAGCGCCAGTGCATCGGTAAAGGCATGACCCGATCTCTTGTTTTGTATTGCACCTGACTAAGTCGCTGGAATACCTCCTGCGAGATCAGTTGCTGTCCTTGCCATTCACCACGACTGGCCAGCATGGCATAGATTTTTGCCAGACTCTCTGCGGTAAATACTCCATTGGCAGACGGAATAATCGCTTGTAGACCGTGTTCACTAAAGAAACTAAATTTCTTCATGCCTTTGGGAATCATGGCATCCTGAAAATCCTGTGGACTCTGACCACTCCATACCAAGGCTCGTTCCATCAGGCTTGGTTGCCTTGACAAAGTTTTTTTCTCAGTCTGTGTTTGAGACTTGGTTATTTTAGGCTTTAAAATAGGTAAGGCCACCCGAGCTAACTCATGCGTCGGTACGCTAAAATAAGCACCATTTAACTGTAGTGGCTGTACCAGATATTCCTGCATCAGTGCACCCAGTTTTTTACCAGTCGCTTTTTCTAATGCCCCACCCACCTGCCAGCCAAAGGTCAGCGGTTGATAAGCTGCATCGGTTGCAACTCGAAAACGTGGTTCCGCTGCCGCAATCCGGTCTAGCATATGCGACCAGTCGGCCATTTCAGTGGCATCATCAATGATATTACGGATATCAAACAATCCGCTTTGATGACTCAGCATATGCGCCAGAGTAATATTTTCTTTACCCTTTTGTGCAAATTCAGGCCAGTATCCTGCAACCGGTCGATCATAATCCAGATAACCTTGACTCACCAGAATGTGCGCTAATGTCGCTAGCACACCTTTGCCTGTGGAATAGCACAGCGACATGGTATCGGGTTGCCAGTTTTCGGTTAAAGACTTTTTACCGGTATAAATATCGACGACCTTTTGTCCCTCAAAATATACTACCAGCGCCGCACCACCCTGTTCGGTACGTGCATCTTGCAAACGGCTAAACTGACGGGCAAGGTCACTGAAATGCTCATCGACATTGCCCTGATAATTGTACTGATCAGCAAACAGATAATCTTTAATTGGCTGCATCATTCTATCCATAGAATATTGATCCCTTAAAATGAAAAAGCCTAAATCGGGTTTAGGCTTTTGATTCAGATTTAAATCGCTTTAATATGACCGGTGACATGCGGTTTTTGATTCTTACTGTTTCGAATCAGGAAATCTGTATCATTCGCTGCCTGCGCGGTCAGGAACTCAACTTTAGATGGCAAGTACATCGGCAACTTGAACCAGACATCCGCTTCATAAGCATCTGGCAATGACAGATTCGCCAGTGCTTTGGCCTTGCTCCACATGCCATGTGCGATTGCCTGTTTAAAGCCAAAGGCTTTCGCTGTGACTGCATGAATATGGATCAGGTTAAAATCACCTGAGGTCATGGCATAACGGCGACCAGTATTTTCCGAGATGTTCCATTCATTATTGAGTTTGTATTCGGGCGCTTGGCTTTCTGCAGGTTTTGCAGCAGCTTTAGCATTGGTCTTTTGACGTGACAGATAAGTCGTCAATGCTTCAACTACGACCTCGCCTCCCACTTTGACTGTAGTAATGAAATCAAACTGCACGCCTTTATCGTGCGGCTGCAATTCGCCAAATTTACATGACAGCGTCAAAGTCTCATTCACACCGACTTTACGGTATTGCTTGACCTGATTACGGATATGTACCAGACCCAAAATCGGAAATGGAAATGCTTCTGAAGTCATCATGTGCATTTGCAGACTTTGTGAAAGTACCGTCAGATAGATTGCTGGAATATAACCATTATTTTTAAAACCACAAACTTCGTTATAGGCTTTCAGATGTTTCTGATCGACCTTGAATGAATCCACCACATATTCAACTTGCGGTAGAACTTTTTCAGCTTTCGGCTTTTT
This sequence comes from Acinetobacter sp. 129952, assembly GCF_056642055.1. Next base: position 115,778 of record NZ_JBWVSU010000004.1, read on the forward strand.
AAAAATCAAGCCTTGAATCACTTTTGGATAGGCTAAATAAGGTTTTGGAAGTTGACTAAAATGGCGCGTATTCATACTGAACCTTTAAAATATTCTTTTCATTTATATATGAGTGGAGTTCTCTCTCCCTTTGGGAGAGAGTTAGAGAGAGGGCTAAAAAAAGGCCCCTAATCTCCCTCTCCTAAATCCTCTCCCTGAGCTTTAATTAAACTGCAAGAAAGGACTTGATGCTTTAAGCCCCTAACAGACTTTGACCACATACACGTACCACGTTGCCATTTAAACCTGTTGATGCAGTAGAGGCAAACATTGCAATTGTTTCTGCAACATCGACAGGTAGACCGCCCTGACTCATCGAATTCATACGACGGCCCGCTTCACGGATCGCAAATGGAATCGCAGCCGTCATCTGAGTTTCGATAAAGCCTGGTGCAACGGCATTAATGGTTATACCATTTTTTAATGTCGGTGCTGTGAATTTTACTACACCAATCACACCGGCTTTAGAGGCTGCATAGTTGGTTTGACCCAGGTTACCTGCAATCCCGGAAATTGAGGACACACAGATAATACGGCCATTGGCATTTAGACCATCGTGGGAGATTAAATAATCATTCACGCGTTCTATTGCAGACAGGTTGATATTAATCACCAGATCCCACAGCTCAGGCTTCATATTGGCCAAGGTCTTGTCACGGGTAATTCCGGCATTGTGCACAATGATATCTAAGCCGCCATGCTCAGCTGCCGCTGCCTTGATCTTTTCACCTGCATCTGTAGCTGTAATATCAATAGCCAAGGTAGAACCGCCGATCTCACCGGCTACGCGGTCAAGGTCTGCCTGCTGTTGTGGAACATCCAGACAGATGACATGTGCGCCATCACGTGCTAGTACATGGGCAATCGCTTCGCCAATACCACGGCTTGCGCCTGTCACAACCGCAGTTTTACCCGCTAATGGCTTGGTCCAGTCTACATCTACTTTTTCAGCTGGTGAAACACGGATCACCTGACCAGACACATAGGCAGAACGCGGCGAAACTGTAAAACGTAATGCAGATTCAAGATTTGCTTCAGCGCCTGCATCTACATAGATCAGGTTCGCTGCAATTCCCTTTTTAAACTCTTTACCAACAGATTTTACAAAACCTTCCAGTGCACGTTGAGCGATTGACTGACTGACTGATTTAGCAGTTTCAGGCGTAGTCCCTACAATCACGACACGGCCAGAACTTTGGATTTGACGCGCAATCGGGTTAAAGAAATCATAAAGTGATTTTAACTGTTCTGAATTTTCGATCCCTGAAGCATCAAAAATAACGACCTTGAATTTTGATTCTTTATCGCCCGGGTTAAATGCACCCAGATTCAGCCCAGATGCTGCAGCCGCCTGTTGCAACTCAGCATTATTACCTGCATAGCTGTTGGCATGAATATTTGCCAGAACCTGAGCAATAGCACCCGTCAATGGACTTGCTGGTGCTGCGCCCAATAATACTGCGCCTTTTACCACCGGCGTAGCAGACTCAAAACGGTCTAAAGAAGTTGGGGATGGCAAACCCAAATTTTTAATGACAAATTTACCAATAGGAGATTTTGCAAAAGTTTGGTACTGATCAGTCATGTTTATTATCTCTCATACAAATTAATTTTTGGTTGATCTAAAGTTATCCTTAAACTTCAGTATGATGCCAGACACTTATATTTCAATAGATCTACCAGTTTCCGCCCAATCATACTTGAGATAACAGGCAGATGACTTGACCTAAGCGCAGTCTGTAATGTCATTGTAGTCAATACAGCTTATCTTCTTCTATGCTAATGTAACCGCCAAGAAGACGATCTATTTGCCTGGTAAAGCCTTATGAGCAAAACAACTCAAGAAAATCCAGCAGTCGAGAACTCTGCGACAGAAACTGTGTCAAAACCATCAACGCGTAGCAAGCGTAGCACTAAAAATCCTGATACAGCCAATGCCACAGAAAAAAGTCCGGCTAAAACCACACGTACACGCAGTACATCTGCACGTACCAAAAAAACGACTTCAAGCCAACAAGATTCAACATCTATAACACAGACTTCTGTTCAACAGGAACCAAACATGAGCCAAAATACAGTTCGCCGCGTTGCGATTATCGGTGGTAACCGCATTCCATTTGCACGTTCTAACGGTGCTTACTTTACGGCATCCAATACTGATATGTTCACAGCAGCCCTGAATGGTCTGGTTGAACGTTTTAACCTTCAAGGTCAACGCTTAGGTGAAGTGGTTGCAGGTGCTGTACTGAAACACAGCCGCGATTTCAACATGACCCGTGAATGCGTATTGAACACAGCCCTTGCACCTGAAACGCCTGCTTATGACATTCAGCAGGCATGTGGTACTGGTTTGCAAGCGGCATTTCTGGTTGCCAACAAGATTGCTTTAGGCCAAATCGAAGTGGGCATCGCAGGTGGGGTAGATACAACTTCCGATGCGCCGATTGCTTTTGGCGATGGTTTACGTAAAGCACTGCTTGAGCTAAACATTGCGAAAACTGCAAAAGACCGTCTAAAAGCATTGACCAAGATCAATGTGAAAGACCTGATGGATGCACCAAAAAATGGTGAACCGCGTACAGGTCTGTCTATGGGTGATCATCAGGCAATTACCACACTGGAATGGGGTATTTCCCGTGAAGCGCAAGATGAGCTAGCTGCATCTTCACACCAGAAAATGGCTGCAGCATACGAAGAAGGTTTCTTTGATGACCTGATCACGCCATTCCTGGGTCTTAAGCGTGATAACAACCTGCGCCCAGACTCTTCAGTTGAGAAGCTGGCAAAACTTAAACCTGCTTTTGGTAAAGGTGATGCACGTACCATGACAGCAGGTAACTCTACGCCACTGACAGATGGTGCTTCTTGTGTACTGCTCGCTTCTGAAGAATGGGCGAAGGCAAACGGTCATGAAGTGCTGGCTTACCTGACTTTCCAGGAAACTGCTGCAGTTGACTTTGTCGAGAAAAAAGAAGGCCTGTTGATGGCGCCTGCTTATGCAGTACCACGTATGCTAGAGCGTGCCGGTCTGAAACTGCAAGACTTCGACTATTATGAAATTCATGAAGCTTTTGCATCTCAAGTATTGTCTACGCTGAAAGCTTGGGAAGATCCGAAATTCTGTAAAGAGCGTTTAGGTTTAGACGCTCCACTGGGTGCAATTGACCGTGCCAAACTGAACGTGAAAGGTTCATCACTTGCTGCCGGTCACCCGTTTGCAGCAACTGGCGGTCGTATCATTGCGACAGCAGCAAAACTGATTAACCAGAAAGGTTCAGGTCGCGTACTGGTATCGATCTGTGCAGCCGGTGGTCAAGGTGTAACGGCGATTATTGAAAAATAATCTGTTGACCGATCCAATTAAAAAGCCCCTCAAATGAGGGGCTTTTTTTATGTTTTAGGGATTTGGCATCGGGTTATTTTTAAAATATTCATCCACTTTGTTCCACGGTGCAGTCGATGCCACACCTTTCACCATATTCTGGTTCACACCCTGACAAAGCGCGCTGTCGGGTGTTAGGTGGAAAGCATTCACATTTGGGTCCATATAAGGAATTGAGCCTGGACGGCGCTGGAAATAGAAGTTTAACCAATCGACCATAGCTTCAAAGCCATAATTCGACATGGCCCAGACACTATTATGCCCGCCCCAATGATGACCAAATTCATGTGCAATAATTCGATAACCAGATAATCTGTAATGGCCATAGAATAACCAAGTATCTACTCCTAATACTGCTCCACCACCTAAACCACCACCCATATTGGTAATGCCAAGATTAATTTCATTGCGGTTAAGAATTTCCCGATAGATCCGGACATAATCTTCTGGCTGAAAGAAACCATTCGGCCCTTCTACCTGACCATCATTGCCAAAAAAATCGTGTCCATGACCGCTTTATGGTTAAACCATAAGGTTTCAAATTCTAGAGTACTGAGCATATAGGCCAGATTGGTCATCATCATGACCCATTCCCGGGCATAGACCGGCGTAATACGACACCATTTGTTCGGTTCATCATAGGTACCAAAATAAATTTTCCATTTGGCTTTAATCTGATTCAGCTTTTTGACGTGCTCATCGGTCTCAGAGCTAATTTTCAGATCAAAAACATTGCTTGGGTTTTGCGTGGTCTGACTCAGACCTGCGAGCTGGATCGAGCCTGTGCCATCGAGCAACGGGAAACGGGATTGATCGGTCAACTTGAGATCAAAGCTGGCATTCGAAAATGGCGTCAACTGATCCAGCTTCGCCAGAATCACCCAGTCTTCTGAGTTTTTAATCTTGGCACGAATCTGCAAATCACGTACAGGGACAGCACTGTAGCTTTTCAAATGCAGGCGATTGCCATTTAGGGTTGCCGATAAAATCTTGTCCATATAGACATAACGCTGGCTGCTATTGGTCAAGGTTTCCCATGATTCACCATCCTGCAAGACACGGTTTCTTTCGCGCGCTTTAGATTCGGTTAAAATCATAGCTTGGTTTAGCTGTGTGGATTTATTCTGTTGCAAGGTCAGCATTGGCAGAATATGAATTTTCTGATTGGCCATGTGTAATAGATTCTGACCATAAATATAAAGATCGCTGGCCTTGGCTAGTCGGCTGCTCTGGGTTTGCCCTTTTACAATATAATCTCGGAAGGTATCCACACTTTTATTGGGTAAGATAGAGTCTAAGTTAAAGGATTTTTCCTTGTAACTTTCTACAGTGCCATCATTTCGTGACACATAGACCAAGCCATCGTTATGACGATGCATGACTGCCGACAAATTGGTTTCTGTTAAAATGGGCGTAATATTATTTCCATTTTCCTGAATCTGATTGATATCGTGGACATAAGTCATACCATCCGGCAGGCTGGTATACACATAGTCGCCCATGACCTCCATACTTGCATTACAGTTGCGTGCACAGCCCGGCAAGCTGAGCCGTGCAAATTTGCGGGCCTTTAAATGGTTTTGCGCTGTCACATCACTTTGACGCCAGACATTGATCCGGCCTTCAATATCAGGTACATACACATAACGGTCGTCAGCAGTCACTGCATTGCTATGTACCAGCGCATAATTAAGCGCATCGCCCCACCATACACCTATGCCGAGTGCCATAATGAAGCTCGGCTGCTCACCACTAATATCTAGAATATCAATTCGGTTCGAGCCATAATTGGCCACATACAAACGCCCTGCATGAATTTCCAGATCATTCAGGCTGTCCCATTTTTTGGCCAGACCCGAAATTTTCATAGGATCAATCGCACTGAGTGCACGTTTTTGTTTTAAGTCATAACGTAGAATATTCGATTCGGCCTGACTATTGGCAATATAAAGCACATCGCCATTTACCACCATGGCGGTGGGATTCCAGGTTTTCAGACCGAAATTCCCTGCTGTTAATTCCGAACCTACATCCAGAACCTTAAATTCCGCAATTTTGCTCAGTTGCTCACCCGAACCTGGTGAAATTACGGGATCCGGAAGCGTCTGCTGTGGCATACTGCTCTCACCTCCTCCACCCCCACAACCAGACATCAGCAACACGATGGACACTGACAAGATCGCGCGTCTAAATAGCATTGAATTCCCCAATAAATTTAAAAATTAAAATAAAAAATCAAAGTCTTATAGCTTAATTTTCAGTAGGGTTCGAGCATAAAAAATGAGGACCTGATCAAGTCCTCATCGCTGAATATTTCACCTTTGGCATTCTCCCTAAAGGAGCCTGAACTGTGTGGTATTTTTTATGGCTTATTTGATGATGAGATTTTCCGATAATCCGGCTCTTGCCCCAGTCTGGCTTCTAGATGATCATAAATCCACTGGAAGATAAAGGTATACACCAGAATACAGAGGGTTAAAGCCAAATCCAGCAGAAAGGCCTGAGCCAGACTCATGTGTAAGGCATAAGCCACCATCGGAATGGTCGCTAGCATCAAACCGCCTTCAAAGCCAATTGCATGGGCAATCCGCACTTTAATAGTCCTTTTCAGGCGATGTTTCGCTTCAAACCTTTCAAAATAATGATTAAACAGCATATTCCAGAGTACTGAAGTCACAGCCATAGCAATCCCGAGAACGCCTGTTACCTCAAGGGGCATATGCATTAATGTACTTAGCAGAACAGCGATCACGACCAGTAGAATACCTTCATATAAGGTGGCATGAATCAGTCTTCTTTTGGTAATTAACATATCAAATCAGCTTAATTCATCAGAGAGTTTAGAAATTATATTTCTTTAAATCTGATTATTCGAGTTATAATCTATCAATAAAAATGAAATGTTAAGCTATGAATGTTAATCAGGAGCAACTGCTGATGTTCAAAACCGTGATGGAAACCGGTTCTTTCTCTGCGGCTGCGCGTCAACTGGGTAAAGTACCTTCAGCAGTCAGTATGGCGATTGCCAATCTGGAAATTGACCTGAATCTCGAGCTGTTTCAGCGCTCGGGCCGTGAACCTAAACCGACCCCGCAGGCACAGGTACTGTATGAGAAAACCCAGCAATTACTGGTAGAAATGAACCAGTGGAAACAGCACGCTCAAGCCTTAAGTTCAGGCCAAGAATCTGAACTGAATATCGTAGTGGTATCAGAATTGCTGCATACGCGCTGGACCGATTATATCGTGTTGCTGGAACAGGAATTTCCCTCACTGCAAATCAATGTCTTTAGTGCACCTCAGGAAGATGCACATCGTATGCTGTTTGAAGGTTCAGCACAGCTGGCCCTGATGTTTGAACGCGAACAACTGGAAACACGGGAACAGTTTGTGGAATTGAAACGTGAGGTACTGGTGGCTGTAGTCGCCAAACAGCATCCCCTAAGTCAGTTCGATCAAGTCAGTTATGAACAGATTTTGCAAAACAGGCAGATTGTGGTGGCCAGTCGGGATCGCACCATCAAGCCGGAACTACTCTTTTCACGAAATTACTGGCGCACCGACAACCACCACTCGGCTTGCAGCATGATTCAGCAAGGACTGGGCTGGGGGGTTCTGCCACTCGAAATGCTGAATGAGCAGCCACATTTGCAAGATCAGTTACAGGTTCTCAACCTGCTCGATTTCACCCCAAAGTTTGAATATTTTGTTGATCTGGTCTGGAGCAGAGAAACCCGATTAGGCACAGCTGCTCATTTTTTGATTAATCACTTGCGCAAACAACGTAAAACCGGGCATTAATCACAGAAATTCAACGACAGTCTACTTGGTAAACCGGCCATTTATGATATATAAGAAAGCATAAGCAATAACCATAGAACTAGATCGTAATGACATTAACTGCATTAAACCAATTAAAAAACTTGACGGCCATTGTGGCAGACAGCAGTGATTTGAGTGCCATTGAAAAATTTCGTCCGCTTGATGCAACCACCAATCCATCGCTGATTACTGCAGCAGCGAAACAACCTGAAAATCAGGCCTTGATTGAAGCTGCTTTTCAGCAAGCCCAGCAAGAAGGCTATACAGATGACGCCCTGATTGAACGTACGATTGATATTTTGACGGTCAAATTCGGTGTAGAAATCTTAAAACTCATTGAAGGCCGTGTTTCAACAGAAGTCGATGCTTCCCTGTCTTTTAATACTGAAGCCACGATTGCCAAAGCCAAAGAGTTGCTGGCACTTTATGCGCAATATGGAATTGATTCAGACCGCATCCTGATCAAGATCGCGTCTACCTGGGAAGGCATTCAAGCAGCAAAAGCACTGGAAGAACAAGGCATTCATACCAATCTGACTTTATTATTTGGTCAACATCAGGCCCATGCCTGTGCTGATGCCAAAGTAACATTAATCTCGCCTTTTGTCGGCCGTATTCTGGACTGGTACAAAAAAGCTGAAGGCGTTGAGTCTTACCCGATTGAAAAAGATCCGGGTGTACTTTCGGTTAAGCGTATTTATGAATTTTATAAAGCGCATGGTATTCAGACTGAAATCATGGGTGCCAGCTTCCGCAGTATTGATCAGGTTCTAGGCTTGAGCGGCTGTGACCTGCTCACGGTAGCACCAAACCTGCTGGCCGAACTGGAAAATGATCAGCGTGAAGTGCAGGCCCAACTCTCAGCCAAAGATATTAAAGTTCAAGGTGAACTCAGCCCAATCAGCCCTGCCGATTTTGAAGCACAACTGAAACAGGATCCGATGGCCAGTGAATTATTGCAAGGCGGCATTGACGGTTTCATTAAAGCCCGTGAGCAACTGGCTGCTTTATTACGTGAAACTTTCCTGAGTACCACTGAGATTTAAAGAAAATTTAGCAAATTTCTCCAAGCCGATGTTGCTATAATGCCGCATCGGCTTTTTTGTTCATGCGAGTTTTTCGTGTTTGGTATCACAGATCTAACGACCTTTATCATTGGAACCACGTTGATTGTGCTACTGCCCGGGCCGAATTCCCTGTATGTCATGTCGATTGCTTCGCGCTTTGGGATTAAGACAGGATATATGGGTGCCTTGGGGGTTTATACGGGCGATCTGATCCTGATTATATGTACAGCATTGGGAGCAGCTTCTTTACTGCATGCCTTTCCGGTACTGTTTATTGCACTGAAAGTTATTGGAGCGATCTATCTCAGTTACTTGGGTATCAAGCTAATCATTGCGGCCTACCAGACTTTCTTTCCGGAAAAGTCATCACAACGCGTCCAGATTAAAAAGACGACTCCAGATACGGTAGAATCTGTTCAGCCCTTTCGTACAGCGCTCACAATCAGTATTTTAAATCCCAAAGCGATTCTGTTTTATCTGTCTTTTTTTGTGCAGTTTGTCGATCCTGCCTATCCTTATCCAGCCCTGACATTCACGCTTCTGGCTGTAATCTTGCAATTGATCAGTATGACCTATCTGTCGATCCTGATTTTTTCTGGTGTAAAACTGGCCTCCTATTTCAATCAGAACTATAAAGTGACTGCCAGCTGTGTCGCGGCGGTTGGGATCCTGTTTTGCGGTTTTGGCCTTAAACTGGCGACTTCAACTTTCTAGCAATGACCGGCTTCAAGCCAGCAGACCTTTGGATAAAATTGTTAAAAACATTGTGTTGATACGTGAAAAGCGTATGATTTAAACGCATTTAAAAATAGTGTCATGGATGATGCCAAAACTTTTACAAGATCTCTCCTTTCCCGCCATCATGGCCGGTTTTATTACCTGCATGATTGGTATTAGTGTTTCCGCCGTACTGGTCATTGAAGCCGCTCAAAGCCTAGGTGCTAATCAGGCACAAATTAGCTCCTGGTTATGGGCACTGGGTATAGGTATTGGAGTTTCTGGATTTTTGCTTTCCTGGAAATATCGTTATCCGATTTCAACCGCCTGGTCGACTGCCGGTCTGGCACTGGTCATTGCTTCTGCCGGTCACTATAGTCTGGGTGAAGCAATTGGCGCTTTTCTGATTTCTGGCATCCTGATTGCCTGTCTGGGATTTTTTGGAATTTTCGAGCGAATTTTCCAGTTTATTCCACAAAGTTTGACCAGTGCCATGCTGGCAGGTGTTTTATTAAAATTTGGCATCTCGGTCTTTGGCAGTCTGCAACAGTCCTGGGAATTCGTGCTTTGTGTACTGGCGATTTATCTGGTTTCCAAAAAACTGAGTACGCGCTATAGCATCGTGATTACCGTGTTAATGGCTATTGCCCTCTGTCCGTTCTTTATTAATTTTACTATTCCGCAGCTGAACTGGAGTATTGCCCAGCCGGTATGGATTACACCTGAATTTAGCCTGCAAGCTGTTTTAGGATTAGCCTTACCGTTAATGGTGATTAATCTGGCATCGCAATACCTGCCTGGCTTGGCCGTCATCAAAAGTTATGGTTATCCCCCGAAAGTAAATTCTATTCTAGGCTGGACGGGTATTACCCAGGCGATGCTGGCACCATTTGGCTGTTTTAGTGTCAATCTTGCCGCAATCAGTGCGGCGGTCAGCTTGGATGTCCAAGCGCATCCTGATCCGGCCAAACGTTATATTGCCGGTATGAGCTGCGGCCTGTTTTATATCCTGATGGGTTTTTTTGCTGCGACCTTGACCAGTGTACTAATGGCTTTTCCGGGGATTCTGATTACAGTATTGGCAGGCATTGCCCTGTTTGGCACCATTGGCCACAATATCGCGCTGGCTTTTCAGGACAGTCATGACCGTGAAGCAGCACTGATGACATTCCTGTTTAGCGCCTCTAATATCCAGTTTTTTGGTATTGGCTCCGCTTTTTGGGGACTGCTACTTGGTCTGATAGTTTATTTAATGTTTAAGCTTAAACCGCAAGTGGCATAAGCTTATTGTAGAAATGAGGCAGCTACCTTGTCTGCCTTTTTAATGCCCTGCAGTCTGGGAAAACAGGTTAATCACCACCACACCGGAAATGATCAGTGCAATCCCGATAAAAGCGGGCAAATCTAGCGCCTGCTTAAAGATCACATAGCCTGCGATTGCCGTAAGAACGATGCCTACTCCCGCCCAGATTGCATATGCAATGCCTAAGGGGATTACTTTAATCACCTGAGACAGCAAATAAAACGCAATACAGAATAAAACGACTACTGCCAGAGATGGCCATAATCGGGTAAAGCCTTCAGACTTCACCAGAAATGTTGATCCAGTCACTTCGGCAATAATAGCCAATGCCAACAATAAATATGCCCATGACACAGGATTCATTTTTTAAACTCCAAACTATTTTTCAATGATTGCTGTCGGGACGATCTGACACGATCAATCTTGAGAGATTCATTTTGCACAGTTTTCTCTTCACGGGGAAAGCTGATGTAAAAAATCCAGGGTTTTGACAAAAGTTTGCTGACTTTCCTTTTTGCCCATAAAAAACTGATATTCATGAATGAGCCAGGCCTTAGACTCTGGATAAAATATTTCAGTCACAGGAATCTGCTGTTCCTTCAAAGCTTTTACAAATGGTAGCGACTGAGTATCGGTCAGGAAGTCCTTATTCCCGCCACTGATGAACACGGGCGGATAAGACGGCGTAATATACTGAATCGGAGAAATCTGCTTTAAAAACTCGGCATCATATTTACGATCGCCGGTATAAGCCTGAATCAGGTTAAAGACACCCCATTCAATAATTTTCATTTCTTCAGGCGCTGTGCTGGCAAATGCTTCCAAGTCATAAATTCCACAATGCAAGATTAAACCTTTAAGCTGCGCGGGTTGCAGATGAGGCTGAATACCGGATTGGTTGGCAAATACAGGGTTGGTCAAAAGAGCGGCGTAATGGCTGGCCATATTCGCCCCGGCAGAATCTCCGGCCAGATATAAGTTCTGGGCATCAATATAGTAGTTTTCCGCATAGTTATCGAGAAATGTAAGTGCCTGATTGATCTGATGTAACTGGCTTGGATAGGCCGCTTGTGGCGCAAACTGATATTGCACAGATACTACATTATAGCCCTGTGCCGCCAGTAGCTTGAAATAACCGCGCGCATGTTCTTTAGAACCTGAAATCCAGCCGCCGCCATGAATCCAGACAATAGTCGGTCGCAGGCCAATACTGGCAATATTCTGCGGCTGATACAGATCCAGAGATAATTTCTGCTGCGGCGCATAGGTAATATTTTGCTGGACGATAACCGCACCAGGCGCATAATGATCCATCACTTTTTGCTGCAAGCCTGTGGTCAGGTTAAAAGCACCGGCAATGACTTTAGTGTTCTGTGCGGTCTGACAGCCGGAAAGAATAACTGAACTTATGAGCAAAAGATGAATGGCAAAAAACCTCAAAACTGTCCCCTATACATGATCTAAAAACAGGCTACGGCAGTTTAAACTATCCTGCTGCAAACAACGACTATTCATCCTCTTATTTTTGATCACTAAAACTGCAATTCCGAGTTTTTTACTCTGTTTTTTTCATCACTTTTACATGAAAAATATTTGTAATTTAATGAGTTTTTTCAATTTTACCGCTTTTTTGCAATTGCACCCGCCACAGCACTGTGCTATCAATAAACCAAGCCTAAAAATCAGACAACCTGCGGAGAAAAGCCATGGCCTATCAACATATTTTAGTCCCAGTGGACGGTTCAGAAATTTCCTTTTCTGCAGTACGACATGCTGCCAAAATTGCCAAGGCATTTGGTAGTCAGCTTTCCCTGATCAGCCTGATCGCAGAAGATCCTTTTACCGAGGCTGATTTCTATTACAGCTCCTCTATCATGAAGGAATATTTTATCGAGGCACATGCCAATGCCAAAAAGGCCTTGAAAGAAGCCACTGCCATCGCAGCCGGTGAAGGTATTGAAGCGCAATCCCGCATTGTCACAGGTTTAGTCAATGCAGAACATATTGCTGAAACCGCGGGTGAGGTGAAAGCCGACCTGATCGTCATGGGTTCTCATGGCCGTAAAGGCTTCCAGAAAATGATTCTGGGCAGCTTTGCACAGGATGTATTGGGTGCGAGTGAAATTCCCGTACTAATCGTTAAAAAATAATCCTGATGCTGCGCATCTTCAAGATGCGCAGTACTTGCTACTTTACATTTGAAAGTCTAACAAAACATGCTGTGGAGATTTACTCGCTCAAACCACACTCCCCTTTACTGCAATAATAAATATGAGGAAGCACCATGAATAACTATGATCATCTTCTCGTAGCACTCGATGAGTCCTCGATTTCCTATGCTGCCGCAGATCACGCCCTGGAACTGGCCAAAGTATTTCATAGCCATGTCACTTTACTCAGTGTGATTGCGGTAGATCCCTTTAAGGGCGTAGATTTTTACAAAGTTGCTCCTGCAGTCACAGACTATTTTATGCATGCAGAACAAAATGCGCTGGATCGTTTAAATGAACTGAAACTGAACTTTGTTCGTGATGGCATCCAGGTGACGACAAAAATCCTGCATGGCATGGCACCGTCAGAAGGCATTATGCAGGCTGCAAATGAATCCCCGACCGATATGATCATTATGGGTTCACATGGTCGTAAGGGTCTGCAAAAACTCATGCTGGGCAGTGTCGCTCAAAATGTTCTGGCACTTTCCTCTATTCCAGTACTCATCGTCAGACAATAAGATGCTTGATCAAAGCCTGTATGATGCAGGCTTTTAGCGAAGTTTTTGATTTAACTCACTTAAGAATATTTCAGCATCAAGCTGGCTTTGAAATACTTTTTTGTATTCTCCGACCTGCTGAATGGAATGCGGCGTATATTGAATGGAGATTTCAAGTAAGCCATTTTCAGGATTCTTGCTGACATGTACGGCAATAATATGCTGGCTATTTAAATAAAAACCATCTTCAATTTTCACTAACATATCTTGGACAACCTCTAGTAAGCGAATCTGTAGATCCCTTTACCTAGCTTACAGCTTAATAAACAAATACTCTTTTCCGTATAATCATACTGTAACACCCTTTAGTACTTACCTAAGCCTTTAGAGAAATTCAACTGTATTTAAAGCCAGCGTTTGAAATAAACAGGAAATAAAAAACCGGATCAGGTCGATCCGGTTTTTTATGAATATTGATGTTATACGCTGAGCATACTATTGAGTGTCTCAGACACATTTTTAGATTTAACCAGTGGCTTTAAGGTTTCAAGCTGTGCTTTCACTTCACTGCGTTGCGGTTCTGCCAAGGTATACCAGCGTGACAATACCTGTAGCAAACGTGAGCCTACAATCGGATTTTTCTCGTCCAGATATTTTGCCAGTCCAATAAAATGCTGCACGCCAAAGCTCCAGGTATTGACCGGATTAGCATTCAGCCCCCCGCTCACTGCACGGATACGGTTAGGCACAGCCAAATCATAATCCGGATGCTGGGTCAGATACGCAATCGTTGCATCCGTTGCTTTTGGATGTGCTGCCTGAACCATAAACCATTGGTCTAAAGACAAGGCTTCATCTTCAAAGCGGCTATAGAAATCTGCCAAAGCTTCTTCTGCTTGTGGTGCATCATTCCAGACCAAGACTTTCAGCGCACCCAAACGTTCAGACATATTGCCTGTGTGATATTGCTCATGGGCTAAATCAAAGGCAAATGCATCTCCCTGACGAGCAATCATCGTCAGCATGATGTTTCTTAAGGCGCGCACGCCCATTGCTTGCGAGAATTCAGATTGCAGATCAGGATCCAGATTGAGATAAGTTTCTTTCGCTGTTTCCCCAAATGCGCGTGCCAAGGTATGCAGCAAAGCCTCACGTTTTTCCTGAATCATGACTGGATTATAATCCTGATCAATACGGCTACCTAAATAACCTTCCGACGGAATATCAAACAGACGTGATGCCAACAGCGGATCTTTCTCAATCACATCCGGCAAGGTATTGAGCATAGCCTCGATATAAATTTCTGCAGGCTGGTCATCCAGCAAGATACGCTCGAGTAAGGTCTGAGTTGCTTGCCACTGGTTAAAACCATTCGTTTCATATTGCAACAGGAAAGCCAGCTCTTTTTCTGAATAGTCAAAGTCCAGATTCACTGGTGCAGAGAAATTACGCAGCAAGGACACCACTGGTTTTGCTGTCACACCGCTAAATTCGATCGTTGCCTCATCCTGATCAAACAGATACACGCCATCTTTCACGCCATTTTCAAAGAGTGCCTCAGAGTTCAACGTTAGCTGCTCACCTGTTTCAGCATCAAACAATGCCAAAGCGACTGGAATGGGTACTGCTTTCAGATTTGGATATTTAGCATGGGTTTTCAGGCTTTGCTTAAAGCTGAGGCGATAGATTTGGGTCTCTACATCATATTCAGCTTTTGCTTGAAGTTTAGGCGTACCTGGCTGGTTGTACCAGGTCAGGAAGTTTGAAAGATCCACACCTGAACCTGCTGTAAGCGCGGCCACCCAATCCTCAACTGTTACCGCCTGACCATCATGACGGCGGAAATATTCATCGGTTCCCTGACGGAATTTTTCCTTGCCAAGCAAGGTCGCCATCATGCGGTTAATTTCCGCACCTTTTTCATAAACAGTGGCAGTATAGAAGTTGTTAATTTCTACAAAATGATCCGGACGCGGTGGATGCGACAGCGGCCCTGAATCTTCCGGGAACTGATGCGCTTTGAGAACTGCTACATCATCAATACGTTGTACCGCAGCCGACTGTAAATCTTCCGAGAAAGACTGGTCACGGAATACAGTCAAGCCTTCTTTCAAACATAACTGGAACCAGTCACGACAGGTAATCCGGTTACCAGTCCAGTTATGGAAATATTCATGTGCAATGACTGACTGCACTCGCATGATTGCGGCATCAGTAGTGTACTCTTCATCGGCCAGCACGCATGAAGTATTGAAGATATTCAGACCTTTATTTTCCATGGCACCCATGTTGAATGCACTGGTCGCCACGATCATGTAGTTATCCAGATCATAAGGCAGACCATAATGCTCCTCATCCCAGCGCATGGAATGTTTGAGCGCTTCCATGGCGATTTTGCATTTTGGAATATCTTTTTCTTCTGCATAGATTTCCAGAGCTACATTGCGGCCTTCCGATGTGACATAAGAATCTTTCATCACTGCCAAATCACCAATGACACAGGCGAATAAATAGCTCGGTTTCTTGGTCGGATCCTGCCAGATGGCATAATGACGATTGGCATCGACTTCACCTGTTTCCAGCAGGTTACCATTTGCAAGCAAAACCGGATATTTCTTATCTGCTTCGACACGCGTCGTAAAGACCGACAACACATCTGGACGGTCTGGATAGAAAGTAATTTTACGGAACCCTTCTGGTTCATTTTGGGTCACAAACAGATCTGAACTGGCCTGATATAAACCTTCCAGCATCGTATTACTTTCAGGGTGGATTTTAACCACAATTTCAAGCAACACTTGATCAGGTGCATTGGCAATGACCAGCTGTTCAGCATCCAAGTGGTAGTCACTGGCATTCAGGGTTTGACCATTTAACTTAATCGATTGCAGCTCTAGATCGCGGCCAAGCAGAACCAGATCGCCAGCAGTTTGGCGCTGCATCTCCAGCTTGCTGCTGACCAGACTGTGGTCACTATAGACTTGAATATTCAGGTCGATGGAATCAACAATAAAGGAAGGTTTTTGATAGTCTTTTAAATAAATGGTTTGATCCGCTTCGATCACCGGGTTTGCCGCAATATTCATGTCCTGTCCTAATCTTTTATCGTGTTCGACATTATTCATGTCAAAATCATACGCCAAGTTTTAAACGCTGTCTGTGCATTTGTATTGTTAGATCTAATATGGGCATTTCATGCACCACTTTCAATGCATTCTGCCTAATTGAGCAGCACTCGACTCTACATAAGAAATATCTGTGCCATAAAAATAGTCAGGATCATAATTTCTGACATTTTCATAAATAACTGATTTAAAAATATATAATTTTATTTGCTGAGTACCGAATAAATTCTGATTAATAAATGAGCACACTTCTTGCTACAGTTAAACTGTGTTTTTCCACACTTCCAATGAAAGAATAATGATAACGATGATGAGGTGAGCCATGTATTTAAAACAGCATGTTGTACGGATCGAAAATATCAAAACTTTGCAGACCCTGGATCAGGCCAATATTGACCATAAAGTGATTGCCCTGTTGATGAGCTGTGAAGGCATTCCGCTTCAGGCCCATGAAGTGACTGCCATTCTCAACACCTACGATGCACTCGGTGCCAAAAAAGTGCCCTCTAAAAAGGTTCAGGCCTTAATTCATGCCAAACACCGCGGCGAGGAGGACGACACATTACCCTGCCCGGTTTAAAAAACGTCATTTCATGTTTTTAAAATCAGAGCTACTTCGGTAGCTCTTCTCTTGTTTGGGTGACTAATTTTGATTTAGAAAAATTGCACCAGTCCACTACGTTTGCATCTCATCAGCCGTGTATAATCAAATGCCCTTCCATTCTAGAGTTGCTCGCGACCATGGTATTCAGTGTTCTGCAAAAACAGCTTGATGAAAGTACTCACTGCCCATTGTGTAAGGCATCGATGTATTGGATTGAGGCAGAACAATATGATCAGGAGCTGAGCTATCATGAATGCAGCCATTGCCAGCATCAGCTTTACTCCGATCAAAAGCACAATTGTTATTGCGAACAATGTCTGGCGCAGCGTAAACGCATGCTCAAGGAAGTCCGTTTACAGGAAAACCGTCAATATCATAAAAAGCAGGATCGGCCGGTTCTTGAGCTGAATCAGCTCAGTTTTATCAATAAACTGTTTTTACTTGCGATTCTGGATGAACAGGTGCAGGAATATAGCCAACACCGTGAATATATTGACTGGCATCAAATTCGATATTATTCCATCAGTCCCAACTATCTGTTCCAACATGGTCTGGTAAAAAGCCTGATCCGGGATCAGGTTCTGATTCCCAAAGATCTCCAGCAGGAAAATCAGCATTATTATATTAATGTGCGACTGGATGGTTATTCTGAACCGACCCTGTTCAGTATCACCCAGCAGCTGCGCAACTGGTTTTATCAAAACCTGAGCCAAGGTGTGCCCTTTAAAAGTGCAGATGAAGTCAAAGATGCACTCTATTGCCTGCTATATGAAGAAATCATTCAGTTTGCCCAATTCTATTGCCGTAGCTGGAATGTGCAAATTGCCGGAAATCAGAGCTTTCAGACCTTTTGCTATCGTCTTTTGGATGTACTGGCTGTAGGCCAGATTTATTATCTGGTACAAACGGGACTTGAATATCTGTACAAACAAAAAGCCCTCAAGCCTCGCAATGAAAACTTTATTAATACCAATCTGCTGAAAAAAACCTTGCAGCAGTACCGCGAACGTTCAGTTACAGAAAAATGGGAAACCTCTACCCTGCCGCGTCCACCGCAACTGGCATTCAGCAAGATGAGCGAAATCCTGTTTTATCGGTTTTTGGGCTATGATGAAAATATCTTCTTTCAGCCAGTATGGCGTTCGTGGCACAAGATCGAACCCCGCCTGAAATTTTATTCCCAGAAACGTTGTATGCACTGCGGCTCACAGGAACTGTCGGTGGATTATGATGCCAGTGACTATGTCAGCCTGTTCTGTCGTAGCTGCAAGCATCAAGACCATTATTTTACCAGCTGACCGAATACAACGCATCTTTTTCTTATTCTAAATGACCATTATGACGACTTCTACGCAAGCACTACAGCAAACGCTTCTGGACCAGATCTGTGAAGCCTGGTTGAAACTACAGCAACAGCAGCCTTTGGTGCATATCATGACCAATACCGTGGCCAGTAACTATGTCGCCAATATTGTACTGGCTGCACATGCATCTCCGGCTATGATCGACAATCCGTTTGAAGCTGAAAGTTTTGCCAAGATTGCAGCAGCAATCAGTCTGAATCTGGGTACACCGACGACAGAGCAGGTTCAGGCGATGCAGATTGCTGCGAAAACTGCCCATCAATTGCAAAAACCGTGGGTGCTTGATCCGGTCGGTTATGGAACAGTTCTGCACTGGCGCTCAGGCATCGTAGATCAGTTGATGCATTCCCAACCTACGATTTTAAGAGGTAATGCCTCTGAAATTGGTGCTTTGGCCGGCAAGCAAATCGAATCCAAAGGTGTGGACAGCACGGTAGATAGTGCTGATGTGTATTTAAAGGCGCAAACTTTGCTGGATTATTGTGAATGTATCGCGATCTCCGGTGAATCCGATTATATTATTTCTAGAGACTATCCTGTGATACAGGTGTCAGGCGGTTCTGCTTTACAGCCCCGAATCACGGCGATGGGATGTGCGCTCGGTGCACTAATTGCTGCCTATAGTGCAGTAACCTCTCCAGCCCTTGCTGCATTGACTGCGCATGTACATTTTGCCATTGCTGGGCAATTGGCATTTGAACGCGCACAACAGTTAGGCAGTTTTAATGTCGCCTTTCTGGATGAAATCCATCAGCTCAATACTGAAACAATCCGACAATACGCCAACTTTAAAATTCTGCCAGAATTCATTTAGTTTACGGATCACTTCATGGATGTTTATTCTCTTGAATAGATAAACGCCCCTCTTTAGATTGATCCTGCTCATTTGCTCTATTGACCTCATTAGAAATGTTTTGTCTAGCTCTTTCGGAGATCATTTTTGAGTAGTTTTATTCTGAACTGAGTAGGCTTCATGCAACTTATCTAGTGATTTCCACACAAACGGTTTCCATTTTACTTAAGATCTGTTTGCATCATGCAAATCTAGTTCATGTGAATTGTAGTTCAATTTTTTGTCAGTATTTAAATATGACTTTTAAGTTTTGATTAACAGGTTACATGAATCAATATTTGATGCTTGATCATGCTTATTTTCGATTGCTGACTTGACTTTTTCGGCTTCAAAATCTCACTGCAATATCCGGATATTCAGCTCAATCGGGAACATGACTAATAGTATGAATAAACTGATAAAAATCAGTTTAAACGAAGGCTCATATTATTTTAATGAGCCACATTCAACAGACATGCATTAAAAAAGCCAGCTGCCACTAAAGCAACTGACTTTTAGAATTTGAACAAATAACGTGTTTAAAACACCTGTTTAACCTACGTAATGAATGCTGACCGACTTGATACGATTGCTTTCAATTTCAGTGACTTTGAACTGCACACCTTGATAATTTAACTCGGTGCCCACTTCAACCGTACTGTTGGTTTTATCCAGAATCAAACCCGCCACACTGATATAACCGGCATCTTCATCAATCAGATCAATCATGCCAAGCTCAAGCTCAAGCTGATAAAGATCTAACATGCCCGATGCAATCCAGTGCGTATCATCGATTTTAACTAGATCTAGCTGTTCGTCTGCATCCGGGAATTCACCAGCAATTGCTTCAAATACATCTAGCGGTGAAATCAGACCCTGTACATTACCAAACTCGTCACTCACCAAGACCAAAGAACCTTTAGAAGTACGCAAGGTATTAATCGCGTCAATAACTTTCATCTTTTCAAAGATATAAATTGGGCGATGACGTTTAATCAGTGCTTTTAATTCTTCCGGCTCTTCCAGTACATCCAATAATTCTTTGGCACGTACTACGCTAATGACCTTATCTAGGCTACCGCGACATACCGGGAACAGACTGTGTGGAACAGACAGAATTTTTTCACGGATCTGTTCTGGGCTATCTTCCAGATCAACCCATGAAATCTGACCGCGCGGCGTCATGATCGAAGCGACTGAACGCTCTGCAAGGGTAAGCACCCCACCAATCATATAGCGTTCTTCATCTGCAAAGGTTTCTTGTGCCTGATTATTTTGACTGTCGGTCGTCTCTAGCTTGCCACCCATTAACTTCAGGATCGAGTCAGCCGTACGATGACGCAAAGGAATCTTGGATTCATGTTTAGCAGCATTACGCTGACCGAACTGGTTGAATGCTTCGATTATGATCGCAACACCAATACCTGAATAGATATAGCCTTTTGGAATATGGAAACCAAAACCTTCTGCAATCAGGCTGATACCAATCAAAAGTAGGAAGCTTAAACACAGAATCACCACGGTTGGATGGCGATTCACAAAGTTGGTCAATGGTTTCGATGCCAGTAGCATCACGCCCATTGCGACAATCATGGCAGCCATCATGACATAAATATTGTCGACCATACCAATGGCGGTAATCACTGAATCTAAAGAGAAAACAGCATCTAAAACAACAATCTGTGCAACAACAGCAGTGAAACTTGCATATACCACATTGGTAGACACTGTGACTTCAGGTTTACCTTCAATCTTTTCATGCAGCTCAGTAACGGCCTTATACACCAGGAACAAGCCACCAAATAACAAGATCAGGTCCCGACCGGAGAAGGTCCAGTCAAACACAGTAATCAATGGTTGTGTCAAAGTGACCAACCAGGCAATGGCAAATAACAGGCCTAGACGCATGAATAATGCGAGAGACAAACCAATAACACGTGCTTTATCGCGTTGTTCAGGAGGAAGTTTTTCAGCCAGAATGGCAATGAAGACTAGGTTATCAATACCTAAAACGATTTCAAGAATAATAAGAGTAATTAAACCTACCCAGATTCCGGGATCTAATAAAAATTCCATTAGAGAATGACCCCGTTCGAGTAAGCTAGAAATAGAGATGGAAGATCAACGCACGGCGAGGGATCCATTAAAATTTAACCTATGCAACTTAAGACTATTCCATTATGCATAAACTGAGTATTTTGTAATGTATTAATTTACAAAAAAATTACATGATCATGATTTTATTGAGACTTTTATGACCAACTGATTGATGCTGAAACTGATTAATTTTAATTTTTTCTACATCATGTATTCGAATTGAATTAAAAATAAACAGAATTTAGTTTGATTAGGCTATTATTTTTAAGGTCACTTAAAGATTAGAGCATAAACTATTTTTTTATTGAAAGAACAATCACTTAAAAATATAGCTGTAAATAATCATTTACTATATTGACTAAAACCATTCAATCACCCTATATTTCTTAAATCGATTAATTTATTGAAATACAATTATTTGCATTAAAACCTATTCAGACAGGCTGCTTAAGAACAATAAAAAGTCTTGGAAAACATTTCTACTCACGAAATACATAATGAGGAATTAAATTTATACAAAATATTATCGCCTTTCATCCGATTTTAAAGAACAATCTTCGCGCCAGATAAGGCTCACCTGCAGAACTGATCAACTCCTTGGGATGTTAAGCAAAACTAAAAAGTGTTAGCGCTTTAACATTTTTAAAATAAAGGTTGAAATATGCATAAACTTTTTCATAAAATGAACGGGCCCTAGAAAAATAAATACAAGGAACATTTCATGACTAAGAAATATGCAAAATTTTTGCCGTGTACGGAAGAATTTAATTTAGAAAACTTTCCATATTATTGGGTAACCCAGGTTCATGCTCAATACGTCGTTAATGTCGATCATGCACTAAAAAAGTATGGTGTTGACAATTCCCGCCGCCGCATCCTTCTTGCACTAAAAGCCAAACCGCATGCCAGTGTTTCTGATTTGTCAGAGATGGTGGTTTCTAAAATGTCGACCACGACTAAAATTGTCTACCGCTTAAAAGACGAAGGTCTGGTTGAAACCTATTCATGTGAGGATGACGCACGGATTACCCGAGTATTTTTGACTGACAAAGGCATGCAAATGACACATAAGATCAATGATCTGACCAATGTCGTACTGGAACAGTCATTTGAAGGCCTGACGCCTTTGCAAATTGAAAAAACCATGGAAAGTTTACGTCATATTTTCAAAAATTTAGCTCGTTAAAGACCTACTTTTTATTTTAAATAGACGCTGGCGAATTGGCGCATACTTTATAATAATAAATAATTCGCCAGAGCTTTCTAAAAATCAAAAAAGTTCAGTTGTGGACTGACTTTTTTGATTTTTTCTTTTGGTACATGTGAACATTCAAACTCTTCTACCGGAAAGCCCTCTACAAAGCTACGAATATCCGGATGCCTTAGCGTTAGCCATTCTTGCAGTCGCTGCTGTGGAATCACAATAACCGAGCGTTTGATATTACCCGGCTCATGAAACTCCTTCATCATGGGATGGTCAATTGCATCCATGGTAATCATACTGGCAGAGCGTACAATTTCACCTTGTACCCGAGCAATCTCATACACAGCTGCAATAAAAGTCGCCTGACCATCTTTACGTCTTACACCCCAACGCTGCGGTTTATTGTCAAAATATTTGGACTCATAAAATTCCGATACCGGAATGACGCCAAAATGACATTTGGCGGTGGCTTCAGCGAAGGTGGGCCTTTGCAGTAAGGTTTCATTTCTGGCGTTATAGGTCTTGGTACCTATAGTTTTGTCTTCTGCCCATTTCGGAATGAGTCCAAAATTCACGGAACGCCATTCCAGTCCTTGAGCTGAATGAAACAAAAGCGGTGTAGCATAATTGGGATAGACCTCCTCTGGATATTCAAAAGGAATTTCTGGCAATCCCAGATTATGCAACTGCTCTAAGGTTAAAAGCTTAAAATTGGCGCACATGGTTCATATATGTAAATCATTCGACCATAACATTATACCGTGATGCCAAGTCGAAGCCTGTCGTATTTCTATAGTTTTAGGCGCATTGCCTGTTATGAATTCGGTACAGTCAACCAATGTGTTCGGGTAAACTCCTCAAAAATCCAGCGGCCATTAAAACGACCCAATCCTGAATTTTTTTCGCCGCCAAAGGGTGCATTTGACTGGTCTGCTACACTAATGCCATTAATATGCGTCATACCAATATCCAGTTGTGCGGCAAAAGCAGTGCCTCGATCGATGTTTGAAGTACATACTGCACTGGATAAGCCAAACTCGGTCGCATTGGCTAGGTTTAAAGCATGTGCTTCATCCCGGGCTTTTAAGATAGGTAAAATCGGACCGAAGCTTTCTTGCTGCGCCAGATCGGAATCTTCCGCAACATCAATAAAAATATGCGGAGAAACCAGATTCCCTTCAATGCCTCCTTCATAGACCAGTTGCGCGCCCTGCTCGCTGCCCGTTTGAATGATCTGTTGATGCTTTTTAACCTGACTCTGGTTAATGATCGGACCGATCACGGTATCTTCCAGATTTGGATCACCCACCGGAATCATTTTGATCCGATCCAGAAGCTTATCTACGTAAGCATCATGAATAGAGGTATCAACAATGACCCGGTTAGTACTCATGCAAATTTGTCCCTGATGCATAAAACGCCCCATCATCGTCAATTCAACCGCTAGATCAAGATCGGCATCATCCAGAATGACCAAAGGTGCATTGCCACCCAGTTCAAGTGCCAGACGCTTGATTCGGGAACTGGATAAGGCTTTACTGCCGACACTTTTCCCCACTTCAGTTGATCCGGTAAAGGAAATCATTTTCGGCACTGAATGCTCAACAAAATAATCTCCTATTTCACTGCCAGCACCGGCAACGATATTCAGTGCACCTCCAGGCAAACCTGCTTCTTCAAATAGCTTGCCGATTAAGGTACCGCCAGTCACCGGCGTATCACTGGCCGGCTTCAATACAACGGTATTGCCACAGGCAATTGCAGTTGCCACTGAACGTAAGGATAAATGAAATGGAAAGTTCCATGGACTAATGACAGCAATCACGCCTAAGGGCTTGCGCAAAACCATACTTTTACGTGCCGGATCCTTACTTTCCAGCTGTTCTGTTTGGATCCAGTCTGGAAAAGCCAGACTTTCCTGAATGATGCCCAGAGCAGCATCCACCTCAACGCCGGCTTTAATGCGCGTACTGCCTGATTCAATAATGAGCCAGTCAATGATTTCGTCCCGACGCTGCTGAATGATCGCGATTAAATTTTGCAGCACTGTTTTTCGTACTTCAGTGGGATTCAAAACACCCTGCTGAAAAGCCTGCTCTGCTGCGGTATAAGCACTGTCGACATCGACAGAACTGGCAGCTGGCATACTAAAAATTTCGCTCTGGGTATAGGGGTTGATATTTTTTATTGTTCTGGTTGAAGTACCGGCTTGCCACTGACCATGAATAAACTGCTGGTCTAAATTTTGATATACCGTTGTCATTTTATTGTTTCCTCGCATGCTTTGCCCCACTTTAAAAGTTCGGCTGGAAAATTTCTAGTCAGAACGACAGCGGCTTACCATTAGACAATAAAAAAGCCTCCGAAGAGGCTTTTTTAAGCTAGACAGGATTAATCACCTGTGTAACCTTTTAACTTTAAACGCGCTGCATGTAGAAGCGGCTCGGTATAACCTGATGGCTGCTCACCACCTTTAAAGATCAGGTCAGATGCTGCCTGGAATGCAATATTGTTGGCAAAGTCAGCAGACATTGGCGTATACAGTGGATCATTGGCATTTTGCTCATCCACAATTTTCGCCATACGTTGCATGACTTCTTCTACCTGTTCACGACTTACGATACCGTGACGCAACCAGTTCGCAACATGTTGTGAAGAAATACGTAAAGTCGCACGGTCTTCCATTAAACCGACATCATTGATGTCTGGCACTTTAGAACAACCTACACCCAAATCTACCCAGCGAACCACATAACCTAAAATACCTTGACAGTTATTTTCGAGTTCTTTGGTTTTTTCTTCTTCAGACCAGTTAGTGTCTTTCGCCAATGGTGGTGTCAACAAATCATCTAGAGATAAAGGTTGAGTCGATAATAGCTCTTGCTGACGGTCTGCAACATTAATCTGGTGATAGTGAATCGCGTGGATCACCGCACCTGTAGGTGATGGAACCCATGCACAGCTCGCACCCGCTTCAGGATGTTCAGTTTTGGTTTTGTACATGTCAAGCAGCATGTCTGGCTTTGGCCACATGCCTTTACCAATCTGTGCTTTACCACGTAAACCCGCTTGCAGACCAATCATCACGTTACGGTTTTCATAAGCCGGGAACCAGATTTGGCCTTTTACTTCGCCTTTACGAACGAATGGACCAGCTTCCATAAAGGTATGGATTTCGTCACCAGTACGGTCCATGAAACCTGTATTGATGAAGATAGTACGATCTTTGGCTTGTGCAATACAGTTCTTCAAGTTCACAGAAGTACGGCGTTCTTCATCCATAATCCCGATTTTTAAAGTTTTTGCAGGTAAGCCGAGTGCCTGTTCTGCACGTTCAAACAATTCAACGGCAAATGCCACTTCTTCAGGACCATGCATTTTCGGCTTAACGATATACATTGAACCTTGACGCGAGTTCTTGATGGTGTTTTCACCTTTGATGTCTGCAAAAGACAATAATGGCGTAACCAATGCATCCATGATGCCTTCATAGATTTCTGCGCCATCTACCAGAATCGCAGGGTTCGTCATTAAATGACCAACATTACGTAGCAACATCAATGAACGGCCGTGAACTTTAGTTTCACCACCTTCTACATTTTTGAAAGTACGGTCTTCATTCAGTTTACGGGTAACAGTTTTACCGTTTTTCTCAATAGACTCCTCTAAAGTACCTTTCATTAGGCCTAACCAGTTACGGTAGCCTTCCACTTTTTCTTCAGCGTCAACGGCTGCAATCGAGTCTTCCAAGTCCTGAATGGTCGTAACCGCCGCTTCAAGAACCACATCTTTTACACCAGCGGCATCAGTTTGGCCAATCGGGCTGCTAGCATCAATT
Source organism: Acinetobacter sp. 129952 (assembly GCF_056642055.1). The sequence goes on from NZ_JBWVSU010000004.1 coordinate 141,882, forward strand.
TGCACAATAGCGTGCAGACCATTATTTTTAAATACGATTTCAGTCGGTGCTGAAGCTTCGCCATTGTAGCCAACGAATTTAGCCGCATCTGCCACAGTTGTTTTTGAACCGTCTTTTAGGGTAACAACCAGTGCATTAGCTTCAACTGCGTATTGAGTTGCATCTGCATGCGAACCTTGTGCCAATGGGAAAGTTTCGTCGAGGAAATTCTTTGCAAATGCGACAACTTTTTCACCACGTTTCGGGTTATAGCCTTTGCCTTTTTCCGCGCCATCTTCTTCAGAGATGACATCGAAGCCATAAAGTGCATCGTACAAAGAACCCCAACGTGCGTTTGCAGCGTTCAGGCAGTAACGTGCATTACGTACCGGTACCACCAACTGTGGACCTGCCAGTACTGCAATTTCTTCGTCTACATTTTCAGTGCTGATTTGGAAATCTTCTACTTCTGGTAACAAGTAGCCAATTTCAGTCAAGAAAGCTTTGTAAGCTTGTAATTCAAATGTGTTATTGCGGTGCCATTCATCAATTTTCGCCTGAATGTCATCACGCTTAGCCAAAAGTGCTTTATTTTTAGGGCTAAGATCAACAACGACTTGTTCAAAGTTTTTCCAGTATGTTTCGCTGTCTAAACCAGAACCTGGTAGTGCTTCATTTTCGATGAAATCGTAAAGTTCTTTAGCAATCGCTAACTTGCCTTTTTGAATACGTGCAGTCATTGTCTTTCCTGATATTGCTACTTTTTATACAAGAGATTCTAGTATACCGATTAAAATCTAGCTGAATAGTATTATCACATTGCTAAATACTGAGCATTTTTTCTAATATGAATACCCTCATAAACATATTTGATCTTTCTCAGTTACAAATAGATATCATTCTGCTAAATACCCTAATGACAGTGTATAAAGTTTTCGAAATGTAGAAATTAGACTTAAGTTCAGATTTTCGAGTAAAAATTATGCATTCTAGTTATACACGATCACATTTAGACCAAGATTAAGCCATGTTTAATCAGGATTGTCGACAATTCAAGTGCTTATTTTTATAAAAAAAGCGCTGGTGAATGACCAGCGCTTTTATGGTTATTCTCCGTTCACGGAGGCGATTTTCTCAATCTGGCGATGTTCAGAATTCAGGTATTCATCTGACTGCATTTCCAGCAAACGGGAACGGGTCCGTTCAATTTCAAAGGCCAGTTTCTCACCCTGGTAAATATCCACGATATTATCTTCCGAGGTTAAGAGCAACTTGACGCCGCGGTCATAAAATTCATCCACCAGATAAATAAAACGGCGTGTTCCATCATTCAGGAAATCGGTCAGGTGCGGCACATTGCTGACCAAAACCGTATTATAAATATTGGCGATTTCAATAAAATCAGCCGGGCTTCGTGGTTTTAAACACAGCTCAGAAAACTCGCACCACAATACATCTTCAGTATGTGACACGGTTTCAACAATACGGTTGTTGATAATAATCGGCTCTTCAGAACAGGTCTGTGTCTGAGTCAAAGCACTAAAACGTTGTGCAATCCAGTTTTTATGATCATGGGTCAACGGGAATTTAAACAGTTGTGCCTGTTTCAAAACCCGTAGACGGTAATCGACTCCGGCATCGACATTTAACACCACACAGTTTTTCTTGACCAGTTCGATGGTTGGCATAAAACGGTCACGATGAATGCCGTTTTTATATAAACCGTCCGGTGCGATATTCGAGGTAGCAACCAAAGTAATACCGCGTTCAAACAGCTTCTGGAACAGATCGCTCAGAATCATCGCATCCGTTACGTTGGATACAAAAAATTCATCAAAACAGATGATGACCGCTTCTTTATAAATCCGATCCGCCACGATATCTAGCGGATTACGCTGTCCGGATAATTTGTTTAACTCACGATGCACATGCTGCATAAAATGGTGAAAATGCATCCGGGTTTTACGGCGAAACGGAATCGAATCGTAAAACTGATCCATCAACCAAGTTTTGCCACGCCCTACTCCGCCCCACATATACACGCCTTTCGGAGACGTCTGACGGCGAAAGCGGCGAAATGCTTTTTTTGATGCCTTAAAACGCTGAATCAATTCCAGCCAGACACGATTCAGTTCATGTACTGCCATTGCCTGTGCTTCATCAGGCATAAACTGTCCTGAAGAGATCGCTTGCGCATAACGTTCTGCAGGAGAAATCGGACTAAAAGCGGTGCTGTGCTGTGAATTAAAATCGGACATAGAATTTCGTACTATTTGGGATCAATTTAATTATAGCGGAGTTTAATCAACACGCTATAACACTTTGGCATAAACTAACTTAGGCTATTTTATATATTGCCGAGGACTTTGCCCAAACCAGCGTTTAAAGGCATGGTTAAAAGCGGCCGGCTCGGAATAGCCTAATAATTCTGCAATCATTTCAATCGAATACTGTTTATATTCAATCAGTCGCAAAGCCTTATCTTTAATAATTTCTTCGCGAATCTGCTTATAACTGGTATCACACTGCTGTAACTGATGCCGCAAGGTTCGTTCCGGAATATTCAACGCCTGTGCCGTTTCAGCCATGCTCGGCATCAGGCCGCTTTGGATTTCCAGATAATCCTGCACACGCTGCACCACAGTCGGCGTCTGCTCATCCTGTTGCAAACGCTCCAGTTCAGCCAGACATTTGGCTTCATAGACAGCAAAAGTGACCGCATCTGCAGAAGGAATTTTAATATCCAACACTGCTTCATCAAACCAGAATGCTGCCCGAGATGCATCAAACTGTACCTGTGTTCCATAATAATCATGATAGACCTTTAAGGTATTCAGATCTTCTGGATAGGCAAATGGCAACTCGATCCGCAAATCAGGTTTGGATAAGCCCATCAATTTGTAAATTTCCCGGATAAACTTAAACGTTCCGGAAATCTCCGCCTGTGCCAGCAGCATCCCCAAATGATCATCCTGCTGCTTTGCTCGATAACACAGCGCGCTATGATGCTCGCTTTGCTGCAAGGCCAACTGACCAGTCAAATGCGTCAACTGCTGAAAACGGATCACCTGATTCAGTGCATCGCGTACTGTAGGACTGGTCACCAGCAACATGAGTAAGGGACCATAACCTGCCAAGGCATAATGCTGACCAATCAATAATCCCTGTTCAGGTTGGATTTCCTGTCCTACAACCTTAAGCACATCATGTTCCAGACTGGGGTGGATCACCGAGCTTGGATCAAAGGCATCTACACGCAGTCCAATGTTTTGCAGTTTCTGATCGACATCCATGCCAGCCTTGCGCATCCCTTGAAGCAAATACATCAGACTGAGAACAGAACGTTTCATAACCATACAAATACAATGTGATTGCTCTAGTTGTACTATAAAAATAATGTGTCGGCTATTGCCGTTTAGATCAATTTTCTATCTAATCACCAAGGAGCAAATTACGATAAATATCCAACATTAAAATAAGTAAGGAATGTACTGATGCTAGATCATGCCACCGCTACACGCTCCCACCCTCATACCAAAGTTGCCATTATTGGAGCCGGTTTCGGCGGTATTGCCATAGCAATACGTTTACAACAGCATGGTATTTATGACTTTATTATTCTGGAAAAAGGGAGCGATTTTGGCGGAACTTGGCGGGACAATCAGTACCCTGGAGCAGCCTGTGATGTGCAATCACATTTGTATTCCTTGTCATTTGCTCCAAAAAGTAATTGGTCCAAGCGTTATGCGGAAGCACCCGAGATATTTTCTTATATTCAGGATCTGGTGGCCGATTATAACCTGCGTGCTTTTTGCCGTTTAAATACCGAGGTACTGGCAGCACATTACCAGGCAGAGCGCTGTCTGTGGCAATTGCAGCTACAGGATCAAAGTATCCTTGAAGCCCAGTTTGTTATCTTGGCTTCCGGGCCATTACATATTCCCCAAATCCCACATATACTCGGTATTGAGAAATTTCAGGGCAAAGTTTTTCATTATGCGCAATGGGATCACGCTTATGATCTGACTGGCAAAAATGTTGCATCGATTGGGACAGGTGGCAGTGCCATTCAATATATTTCGGAAATTGCCCCGCAATGCAAACATCTGTATGTCATGCAACGTACTGCGGCCTGGGTCATTCCTCGTGATGAACGCGCCTACCCGAATCTTGAAAAGAAACTCTTTAAAAAATATGACTGGTTTCGAAAGTTACATCGCACGCGCCTATATTGGTCAAATGAATCGCGTGTCGTACCGATTGTCAAACCGGGCATTATGAAATTCACCCAAAAACTGGCAGAACTGCTGATTAAATATGAGGTTAAAAATCCTGAATTAGCCAAAAAACTGACTCCCGATTACATCATGGGCTGTAAACGCATTCTGGTCTCGAATAAATACTTCCCAACGTTTAACCGCCACAATGTAGAACTAGTGACCGAGAAGATTCAGGAACTGACTGAACACAGTATCATTACACAAGATGGAAAAGAGCGGCCGATTGACTGTCTGATTTATGGCACTGGATTCATTACCGATCCGCGCATCTATATGAAGAATTTTCAATGTACCGGGCTCGATGGCGTAGAACTGAATGAAGTCTGGAAACAAGGCGCTGAAAGTTATTATGGCATTTGCGTGAAAGACTTCCCAAACCTGTTTCAGTTATTGGGCCCAAATACCCTATTGGCACACAACTCTGTCATTTTTATGATTGAGGCACAAGTCGAATATATTTTGCAATTGATACAACTGGTCGATCGATCCCAAAGCGATGCCATCATGGTCAAAGACCAGGCACAGGATACATTTAATCAGCAGGTACAACATATGTTTGAAAAGACCGTGTGGCAATCTGGGTGTGTCAGCTGGTATCAGCAGGAAGGCGGCAAGAACTTTGCCTTATGGCCAACTTATACCTGGAAATACTGGCTCAAAACAAAAAAACCAAATGTCGCAGATTATCGATTATTGAATAAAGTCGCCTAAAAGCTTTTTACCATCTGACATCAAGCGGTGGCATAATTTATAGGTAATTTTTTCAATCCATTAAATTTATGCAATCGCTTTGGCTTATCTTTCAGCTTTTATTCTGTCTAGCACTCGGTTTTGCCATGGCAAAACGAATTCCACTTTCGATTATTAAAATCTGTTTCAAGCTATTACCCTATTTTAGCTATGTTTTATTGATTGCAATTGCCTTTGAATTTTCACAACTGGTAGATGAATTACAGCATCCTCTCCAGATTTTAAGTACGTCGATCAGTATTGCCTTTCTGACCTCGCTCGGTGCTTTTGCATTTTGTTATCTACTATTTAAATGGGCAGGTTATCTTCCTAGTTCTGGTCGGGTATCCGTCGATCTGGTAGTTAAATCCTTGCTGAATATGAGCTATGCCTTTTTGGCTCTCGCAGGTGGATACTTTTTACATGCGGGCTTGAGTCTGTTTGATCTATCCTTGCAAATCAGCACCTGGCATTTGTTGCTGGTATTTATGTTCATGATTGGCCTGGATCTGGCTTATTCACCTTTAGATCGTTCCTGGTTAAATTTTAAAATTCTCTTAGTTCCAATCGGTTGTATTTTCGGTTCATTATTCGCGGTCATGCTTTATTCATTCTGGAACACCGACATCAGTCTGAAAGATTTGATCATGCTGTCACAAGGCTATGGATTTTACTCAATGTCAGGCGTTGTCGTGACAGAACTCAGAAATGCAGAACTCGGCAGTATCGCCCTGATGAATGACCTGTTTAGAGAAATTTTTGCCATCTTACTGATGTATTGTATGGGTTGGAGATATCCAAGATCGGCCATTTCCGCAGCGGGTGCAACTGCGATGGATGTGACTCTGCCGATGGTTAAACAAGCCTGCGGGCATGATTTTATTCCACATGCCATGGTCAGTGGTTTTATTTTGTCACTGTTAGCACCAATCATGGTGAGTATACTGGCAGCGATTTAATAACTTTATCACTTTCTCAATCTCACTAAATTCCTCTTTTATAAAGAGGGACTCTCCTCCCTGGGTAATTTTTAAAGCAGAATTTTAAAACGAAGCACAAGCAAGGGGCCGGCAGAGCTGACTAAAAACTTAAATCAATATCACTTAAGGCATCGCCTACTGTTTCAATAACATCCGAAGCAAGACTGATGGCATCAGATGCCAAACTGACCACATCGATCCCCGCTGTCCGATCTGCTGAGCTTGCCTGCTGTTGTTGCTATTCTTGTTGCTTAAGCTGTTCTGCCTGTTGAATATTTTGAATCACGTCATTCTGTACTTTTTCTAATTGTGGTTCAGATGAAGTCATCATTTTTCCTTTTTATTTTATAACCATTTTTTCAATATATAAAAAAAGCCTTTCGACTGAAAGGCTTTTTGTCATTCAAACCGTATTAAAGCGTTGCCAAAATATCTTTCAAAGTCTGACGCATATTTTTAGACTGGGTAATCGGGCGACCAATTACCAGATGTGTTGAGCCATCTAGCATTGCCTGTTTCGGTGTCACAATACGTTTCTGGTCATCTGCATTCGACCCTTCTGGACGAATGCCGGGTGTCACTAATGCAAAGTCTTTTCCAATCGTTTCACGTAACATTTTCGCTTCTTGAGCTGAGCAAACCACCCCATCTAGACCACTGTCTTTTGTCAGTTGTGCCAGACGTTTTACATGCTCATTTGGCTCAATATCCAGACCAATATCTTTCAAGTCTTCACGGCCCATTGACGTCAATACAGTCACTGCAATCAACTGAGTTTTATAATTACCCGCTTGCAAACGCTCTACACAGGTTTCCATCATCTTGCGGCCACCTGAGGCATGCACATTGACCATCCACACACCCAAATCTGCTGCCGCGCATACTGCCTGTGCTGTTGTATTTGGAATATCATGAAATTTCAGATCCAGAAATACATCAAAGCCTTTATCTTGAAGTGCTTTGACAATAATTGGACCTTCATGGGTAAATAACTCTTTACCAACTTTAAGTCGACACAAGGCAGGATCTAACTGTTCTGCAATGACTAAGGCATCAAATTGGCTTTTGGCATCTAGTGCGACGATGATACTCAAGAGATTACCCCTTCATATAGGCAAAAAATAAGCCCATTATAATGGGCTTTGATTTTCATTGGTAATATCTAATACAGTTTTTTCATGCCGGGTATGGGCCGCTGCTTCAGCGGCCATTAACTTGGCTGTATTTAACTGTTCCTTACGTAGATGTTCAATGTCTTTACGCAGTCGTTTAATTTCCCAATTCGTCTGAAAAACCCGGAAGATCTGAACGCCCAATAACAGGCCCAAAACGACACCTAAAGATAATGTGAGGAGAAGTAATAATCCCAAGCGCATTGCGGGAACTTGAGTAAATAACAAGTCCACTGACAATTCAGTACCGTTTTGCAAAACTAAAGCTAATGAATAACCAAACAGTACCAATAAAAGAATGACCAGAACGTAACGCATGAACACCCCGCAAAATATTTACAATTATTTTTGTGCAGACTCGTTCACAGCGTCACGAAGTGCCTTGCCTGGTTTAAAGTGCGGAACTGCTTTTGCAGCCACTTCTACTGATTTACCAGTTTTAGGGTTACGACCTACGCGCGGTTCACGGTGATGCAATGCAAAACTACCAAATCCACGAATCTCGATACGATTGTCAGTTGATAATGCTTCTATCATTTGATCAATCATAATTTTAACTGCTTCTTCCACTAAAGGCTCAGCCAAATGCGGATTTTTTAACGCAATACGCTCTATTAAGTCAGACTTATTAAGTGCTTCAGTAGTCATCTGCGACCTCTTTAATTATCAAGCTACTTGGGATCTATTTCCCGATAATAACCTGTTTAAATACAAAACGGTAGCGCAATAATTAAATACTACGCTACCGTTTACAGTATTTGTATAAAAAGTATTAGTTAACTTACATTAACAATACAATTCAAACGCTTACTTAGTTGCCCATTTGAGCTTTGATCAGGTCACCAATCGTCTTAGGACCATTGTCTTGACCAACAGGAGCTGTTTTCAAGTTAGCAACTGCTTCTTTCTCTTCAGCTTCGTCTTTCGCTTTGATAGACAAGTTGATTGCGCGAGATTTACGATCTACGTTGATGATCTTCGCTTCAACTTCTTGACCAACTTCAAGGAACTTAGTTGCATCTTCAACGCGGTCGCGGTTGATTTCAGATGCTTTCAGAGTCGCTTCAACTTCGTCAGCTAACTTAACAGTAGCGCCTTTAGCGTCAACTGCAATTACAGTACCTTTAACCAACGCACCGCGTTCGTTAGCAGCAAGGAAGTCATTGAACGGATCGTTGTTCATTTGCTTGATGCCAAGGCTGATACGGTTGCCTTCAGCGTCTACAGAAAGGATAACTGCTTCAACAGTGTCGCCTTTCTTGTAACGACGAATCGCTTCTTCGCCTTGTTCGTTCCAAGAAATATCAGACAAGTGAACTAGACCGTCGATACCGCCTGGCAAACCGATGAAGATACCGAAGTCAGTGATAGATTTGATCGTACCAGAAACTTTTTCGCCTTTGTCGTGATCTTTAGCAAACTCTTCCCATGGGTTAGCACGAGTTTGTTTGATACCAAGAGAAATACGACGACGTTCTTCATCAACTTCAAGAACCATAACATCAACTTCGTCACCAATCTGAACAACTTTAGATGGGTGGATGTTTTTGTTCGTGTGATCCATTTCTGAAACGTGTACTAAACCTTCAACGCCTTCAGCGATTTCAGCGAAACAACCGTAGTCAGTCAGGTTAGTTACGCGCGCTTTAACGATTGAACCTTTAGGGTAACGGTTCATGATCGCTAACCATGGATCTTCGCCAAGTTGTTTAAGACCTAGAGAAACACGGTTACGTTCGCGGTCAAATTTAAGTACTTTAACAGTAACTTCTTGACCCACTTCAACAACTTCTGAAGGGTGCTTGATACGTTTCCAAGCCATGTCAGTGATGTGAAGAAGACCATCAATACCGCCAAGGTCAACGAATGCGCCGTAGTCAGTAAGATTTTTGATCGTACCAGTAACTGTTTGACCTTCTTCAAGCTGAGCAAGAAGAGCTTCACGGTCAGCTGAAGATTCAGCTTCCATAACAGCACGACGTGAAACAACAACGTTGTTACGTTTAGCGTCAAGTTTGATTACTTTGAATTCTAACTCTTTGCCTTCTAGGTGAGTAGTATCACGAATAGGACGAGTATCAACTAAAGAACCTGGAAGGAACGCACGTACTGGACCGATGTCAACAGTGAAACCACCTTTAACTTTACCAGAGATAACACCAGTAACGATTTCGCCGTCTTCAAAGATTTTTTCAAGTTTAGTCCAAGTTTCTGCGCGTTTAGCTTTTTCGCGAGAAAGAACTGTTTGACCCATACCGTTGTCAAGTGCTTCAACAACTACGTCTACAGTGTCGCCAACTTGAACTTCAAGTTCGCGCTGTTCATTTAAGAACTCAGCACGGTCAACAACGCCTTCAGATTTAAGGCCAGTGTCAACAGTTACCCAATCAGAGTCAATGCTTACTACAACGCCCTGGATAACTGCACCCTTTTCAACGTTGAGGTTTAATTCGCTTGCTTCAAAGAGGGCTGCAAAAGATTCGGTCATGATATTTCCGATAAAGTCAGCGGTCTTGGATCAGACAAGGCCGGTTTAATTAAGCATCTACATAGTCCATATAAAACTGATCAAGCTATGCGTTTGCTGATAAAATTGGGTTAATTTGCTAACTGCTGATCCACATAAGTGGTCATCAGCTGGAATACTTCATCGATATTCAAATCTGAACTATCAATAATGTAAGCATCATCCGCAGGCTTGAGTGGAGCGACAGCGCGTTCCGTATCTCGTTTATCGCGAGCGATGATATTAGCTAAAATGTCGCTTATTTTAACATCCAGCCCCATGCCCTGCAACTGCTTTACACGTCTTTGCGCGCGTGATTCAGCCGAGGCCGTCAAATATATTTTTGCCTGAGCATTCGGGAAGATACTTGTCGCCATATCACGTCCGTCTGCTACCAGACCAGGCGCCTGTGCAAAGGCATGCTGACGTGAAACCATCGCTGTTCTAAGTTCAGGAATTGCTGCAACTTTTGAAGCAAACTCTCCTACCCGTTCAGTTCGAATAGTTTGGGACACATCTTCACCATCCAGCCACACCTGCACCCCGGTGTCGGTACTGACAAACTGGATATCTAAATTTGTTGCGATTTGTACGCATTCTGGCAATTTCGTGTCTAGCGAATCCAGCAAATCATGGTGATGCAATGACAAACCCAAAAGGCGGTATAAAGCACCAGAATCCAATAAGTGAAACTGATAATGTGCAGCCAGTTTCGCTGCTAACGTGCCCTTGCCAGACCCACTTGGACCATCAATGGTAATAATTTGAACTGTCATTGCTTTCCCGTTGTTGTTTAAACAGATTTTGCGAGTTTTGTCAGGCCTAGTTTAATCGCTGCCTGTAACTGTGCAAGGATTAATTTACTCACAAAAGGCGCACGTGCCTGCAATTCAATCGTATAAGTTACTAACGTTTTGTCATCAGCCAGTGCTTCAAATTCAATAATGCCTAAATGATGCTTGATCAATGGATTTTTAATAATCTGATATTCGATGCGATTATTTGGCTCGAACAAGGTAATTTGTTCTTTCAGCGGCTTCACTGGCCCCATACCCATTGCACGTACTGAACCGAGTCCATCAGGATATTCAGCATCCGCAGAATCCTTGATTCGTTCGACCTGCATCGGTGCGAAGGCAATATTATAGGTGGCATGCTTGGACATCAAATTGAAGACATCATCAAGGGCTGCTGGGAATTCTTTTTTTACTTGGATGCTGTTCATTATTGTTCCTGAAGATTGCAGATATTTGAAAGTGGGAAAATTTTAGCGGATAAAGTAAATTTACTTCTGCGTATTTAATAACTTTTCTTGTAACTTGAATTGTCGTTTCTGCTCGCGACGCAACTTAAAAAATGCACTGAGCTGTTCAGAGCATTGCTGCTGCATGCAGCCTGCCTGGAAAGAAAATACGTGATTATAATAACCGGTTTCAAACAGTTGACGCGCACTCACCAGTGAACCTGCTTTCGCTTCAAATGCGCCAAATACTACCCGTGAAACCCGTGAATGCACCAGCGCACCAACACACATGGTGCACGGCTCTAAAGTCACATAAAGCACTGCATCATCAGGTAAACGATAATTCTGGATGTTTTGACAGGCATCACGTAGTGCAACAATTTCAGCATGCGCAGTCGGATCATTTAATGTAATGGACGTATTAAATCCCTGACCAATGATCTGATTCTGACTGACGATAATTGCCCCGACAGGAATTTCTCCCTGTGCAGCAGCAAGTGCAGCCTGCTCGTAAGCACGCTGCATCCAGTATTCATCTGTAAATTGTGTTTCGGACATTGAGGCTTAAATCACACCATAATGCTTGAGCAGCTCATTCCAGCTTTCAATAGTCGTAACTGGAGGATTTCCAGACAGGATACCTTTTAAGCTCATATCTACACCTTTTTTCCACTCAGGACTAAGGTCTTTATCGACCAGACGCGCTCGCACTCCCTCGACAAAATCATGATGACGGATTTTCCAGTCAGAAATTTGAACTTCCAGCTCGAAAACTTCATTCCAGGAATGTACCTGCTTACCCCATTGCCATAATAGCCAGGTCAAGGCTGCGGTAGTCGGCGAACCTTTTTTCAGGTTTTCACTGGCCTGACGCAACCAGTCACTACGCGCATCACTCAGGCCAATAATCGACTCATAATCATGCTCAAAGTTGATACCACGGCAAACACTATGAATCACATCCAAGGAGTTTTGCAGCGGTCCTGGGCCGACTGGACGGTGCATACTATTCAGGGTATCATCAATGGCACGAAAGTCACCTGCAGGATAATGCTCCCAGTCGATATTAATGACTTTATCCAAAACTGAATCACGCTGTGCATCACAAATATGCGTTGCCCAGCCAATCCCATAAGCGCCCGCAGCGGTCATGATCGAACCGGTCAAGCCAGTAAATAGACCAATCGCACCACGATCTGCTAAGAAGCGGGTTGCACCCACGTCTGGATACAAACCGATATTAATTTCAGGCATGGCCAAACGTGAATAAGGCGTCACTAAACGGAAAGGCGCCGCCATAAACAGCCCCAAGCCGCCGCCCATCACATAACCTTCACCCCAGACTAAAACGGGTTTGGCATAATTATGCAATAACAGATCAAGTGCATATTCTTGCTCAAAGAATTTATTGGCAGTCGCGACTTCATCATTAATCACTAACTGACGCAGTTTACGTACATCCCCACCCGCACAGAACGCTTTCGGTGTGGTTGAATCCAGCCAGATGGCTTTTACACTGTCATCATGATGGAAATCCTGAAATACTTCCAGAAGTGCGGAAGCGATCGATTCATCCAGCGCATGCAAAGATTTCGGGCGATTTAAACGAACGATACGCCAACCATTGTGCGCTTCTTCAACAATCAAATCTGGATGATAATGTTTAGTAAGGGGAGAATATTTCATGCGTCCAGCTGCCAATCTATAGGCTCAATGCCATGTTGTTTGAGGTAATTATTCGATTTCGAAAATACTTTGCAACCAAAAAAACCACCACGGTTTGCGGCCAAAGGCGATGGATGTGCTGCCTTTAACACGAGATGCTTGTCTTGATTAATGCGCTGTCCTTTACGCTGTGCGTATGCGCCCCAAAGAATAAAGACAATATGTTCACGCTGTTCATTTAATACATCAATGACGTGATCGGTAAATTCTTCCCAACCGCGCTTTTGATGTGAAGTCGGCTGACCTGCTTCTACGGTCAGTACTGCATTTAACAGAAGCACACCCTGCTCTGCCCAATGCGTCAAGTCACCATGCTTCGGTCTTTCAACCCCAACATCAGCATGTAACTCATGAAAAATATTACGCAAAGATGGTGGTAATGCAACCCCCTTTTGCACGGAAAAGCTTAATCCATGCGCCTGATTTGGGCCATGATAAGGATCTTGCCCTAAAATCACCACTTTTACCCGATCTAGCGGTGTGGTATTCAAAGCATTAAAAATCAGATGATTGGGAGGATAAATGATTTTATCTGCTTTTTTTTCTTCAACGAGAAACGCTTTTAATTCATCCATTTTCGGACTGAGCAAAAATTCACTCAATCCATATTTCCAGCTTTCATCCAACTGAACTTTATTCAGCTTGGCCAGTTGCTGTTCATTTAAAGACATTCTTCAATCCTAAATCTATGTCAATGGATTTAAAGTCACGCAGACTTTAAATCTGTACCTGTAAATCTACTGTAGGGTTATGAAATGGTGTGCCCTGTTTGAGCTTGGCAAACATGTCCGGATCTGTCCATTCAGCCTGCACTTGTTCAGAGAACTCAAGTTGCTCCAGACTAAGGATGCCCATTTGTTCATTTTGAATATCTTCTAAAAAGCTTTGTGCATAGCCGGTGTCGGTTTCATGCACAATCACAGAATAGACTTCGACATCGCCTTCACCATTTTGAGTCACGGTCGATGCCAGCACCTGCTGTGCCAGAAAGAAGAAAATACGTGAAAACTGTTCTGCTGATGGCGATACCGGCAAAGACACCCAGCGCGCACTGAAATTCTTGCAGGCCTGAATATATTCCGGATCGTCATTTTTCCAAAAGCAGATGGCATGATCGAAAGAATCAAAGAAATCCTTAATCACACCTTTAAGCAGACCAAAGTCATAGACCATTTGACCATGATCTAGCTTCGAGGCTTTTAGCAATAACTCGACTTTATAACTATGGCCATGGATCGAACGCTTACAGCGATCTGACGTGCAGTTACGCACAATATGAGCATTCTCAAACTTAAATAACTTACGAATTAACATATGCCGTAATGTCGTCAAAAAATAGGTGAATTAATTTTGATTATAAAGCAAAAGTAAAGCTTTGAGGATTAATTTTGCTGTTTAGCATGATAGGGAAAAGGCATCAGCCCGGCATTTGCGCTTATCCAGCCTGTACAACTCATGAGCTAAAATTAAAATGGCGCCATGCTACGGTAAGCGACATAAACCTGTTTGTCCTGACGAACCAGATCGCTGCTAAACTGGCGCTTACGCTCACTTAAAACCACTTCGATTCGGGCTTTAAAATAATTGGATTGCACCCCAAGCAGACTGTTAAACAAATTACGCCTGTCCGCATCGACCTGAGCGAAAGGCTCGAGTGACCACAGATCAGTCACATTGGAAAAGTGCTCCAAATTGGCCTGACGCTGATCCAGCAATTGCTGCACTGCATTCACATCCAGCTTTTCATCCATACTAGCCAAAAGAAAAGCTGAAGCGGTATTAATATTGACCAGGCTCTCCTGCACCGGTGCAGTACTCAGATAAGGTGCTATCAGCTTATATTTATTCTCTTCAAAACCGCGTACCAGCTTTAATTCTTCTACGCTGTGAAATTTTGCATTCGGTGGCAAAGCAGCATTGGGCAAGCTCTGATAATAGTTAGATTCGGCGCCCATGCCCCCACTGACCAGCTCGTCTGCATCCTGCCAGTCAATGACTGCTTCACTGAGCTGTTCCGGCAAACTGGCACGTTTTAGAATCAGCTCGAACCATGCTTTGGCATTTTCATTGACTGCGCCTTCGGCAGTAATCAGGCTATTTAAATTAAACTTGCCTGATTCATCCTGTATTATTCCGGAGACATAACCGTCATCTACCGGAAAAGCCGGCATGGGTTGCGCCCAGGTTTCCTGCAGATGGTCGACCTCTGCAGCATTTTCAGCATCATCGACCAGCAATTCAGAAAAAAAAGCCTCAGCACTTTTGGCATACATTAAGGACTGGTTTTGTCGCATCAAATAGGCAGTGCTTTCAGCAGTTGCAGCTTGACGTTGCGCAATCGTAGCCGCCAGAATAGTCGCTAGCGCTACCATCACCAGAATGGTAATCAGTGCAATGCCCTGCTGCTGCTTGATCATGATCGCTTTATTCATTTTCATTTCTTATTATTCTGAGCTGGGTTGACCGGTGTTCTGAGTATCAAGCAAAAAGTCCGTATTCAATAAACTGAACATCCATTCATAACTTACACCATTCACGGTTAAATTGATTTTAATCCCTTTAGGCAAACGCTGTTTATGCTCTAACTGATTCAGATCAGCAGAAGCATCCGGCCATTGCGTGAGTTCATTCGGATTAAGTACGATAATCTGAAATTGTTCCACTTCCGACAATAAAACACTGGATTCGGGCTGATCTTGACCTGCCTGATTTAGATTCCGGTATTTCAAGCGATAAAGTTTCTGCTCATCGGCTCGATACTGATATTCAATGCGCTCATCTGGGGAAATCCCTTCTTCTAAAGGATCAGTTACCCCGGTTTTACTGAAATTAAAGCGTCCGTTCTGCAGCACCAGAGCCGGCTGAATATCCCCATTGATATTGGCCGTTAAGGGTACTGCCTGTACGGTATCTCGAAGAATCTGCTGATAGGTTTGCTGTAGCTGACCTAAACGCTGCTCATGAATCACATTCTGATCTTTAGTTTTGACAATATAATCAAAAACTTTCCAGCCCAAAGCAGACAGCACCGCAAAGATCGCAATTGCGACCATTAATTCAACTAGGGTAAATCCTTTAGGCTTCATGGGGTATTGTTCATGCGATGATTAAAGAACATCAGACTGCTGATGCCAGATTCAACCTGACCACTGTCCTGATTAACCAGACTAATCTGTAATTCGATTCGCTGGACATTCGGACTGACCGTCGGCTCACTACGCTTGTCAATCTGCCAGGTTTCACCTTGCTGGGTCAGCTGTTTGGAAGCCGTGCCTTCCATCCATTCCTGATTGATTTCCATTTGTGCCACTTCATTTAAGGCAACAAACTGTGCTTTGGTACGTAGAATGGCATTTGAGGTGGATTGGGTATATTGCATCGCGACTTTGGTCAGGGTTATGGCTGCGGTCGCAAAAATTGCCAAGGCGACCATAACTTCCAATAAGGTAAAACCTGAGGCACGATTAAGTCGAGTAACACTCGACCTGAGCGACATTGTCGCGCAAGAAAGTCCGATAGCAGCGCAAGACGAAGTCCTATGCTTGCAGCACACATGATCAAATCCATGAACACTCGCCTTAAACAACTTGATTACACCAGACCCAGCGCTCTGCTTGAAATATCTAGATTTCATTGATTTTACCCAGATGATCAATCTCAATCGCAGCACCCACTTCAAGGTCTTCTAAAAAGAACTGAATCCGCACCGGTTTGACTTCACCATTGCCGAGCCAGATTAATTGAGGTGAATTTGCCTGAGTCAGGTCACGATTTTGTGCCCTGGCATAACGCTGCTGTTCCAGTGCCTGAATTTGAAAGGAAATATGATCAGGCAAACTACGCAATTTAAAATCTGCATAATTTTGCCATTTCTCATTTTGCAGGTTCGGTTCAGTCTGCGCTGCCGAACGATATTCTATAATTCCATAGCGAAATGGCGTGACATCTGTCGCTGATTGAACGTCAAGCGCGAGTATTCTGGATTGGTCATTAGCCTCGCGTAGCACCCGTTGCAAGTCCACCAATAAAATTTCCCGTGCCTGCATCGCTTTGCGCTGATCGACACCACTGGTATTCAGCAGCACTAGTGAAGCCATAATTCCCATAATCACAATCACCACCATCAATTCGATTAAGGTAAAGCCACGAACTGCACTGTGAGGTGATCTGATCATAGGACAACCTTAGGCAAACTGCTCGGCTGAATGTACCTGCTTAGGCAAAGCCAGTGCCTGATCGATATAGGCTACACGCAAGGTATCGCGCGAACCCAAATAACGCTGATAGAAACTGGAATTAAGAATTGCAGCTGCACCATGGGTCAACGACCAGATCGAAGCCAGATAATCGCGTACTGACATGCGGCTATTAATAGAAGCCAGATAAGTTTCTGTCATACGGATAATCAGGCGTAAACGCTGTTTGCGCACCTGATAAAGTTCGCTAAAAAGGTGCTGGATTCCAACCCCAGTCGTCGACAGGCGTTCTTCAATCTGATGAAACAGCACGGTTCGTTCCGGATGATGTAAATGATGCAGCATAAAGAAGGCCAGATGTTCAGGAAAGGCTTTATCGCTATCCTGAATCATTTCCAGCAACATGCGCTCATTACGGATAATCAGCAGCATGTACAGCTCATCTTTACTCTGAAAATGTTTATAAAGTGTCCCTTTGGCCAGATCAAGCTCGGCAGCCAGCGCATCTAGCGTCATTCCTGCTTCACCATTTTCCAACAGGAGCTGTTCTGCAACTTGAAAAATCAAGGTTTCTCTTGCTCGAAACTGAGCCTGACGATCCATCTTCACCCTATAAACTCTCTTTGTACTTTATATAACTTTATTTACTTTAAATTCAGAAGATTTTCAAAGTTCTGCTTTGTGATAAAAGCCATTTCTTCTAGCGACTTATCATATACATCGCAAAGCGCTTTGGCTACATAAGGAACGTATTTAGGCTCATTAGATTTGCCACGATACGGCATTGGCGCAAGATAAGGACTATCGGTTTCAATCAGCACACGATCCAGCGGAACCTGTTTGGCGACATCACGCAGATCCTGCGCATTTTTAAAGGAAACAATGCCGGAAAATGACACATAATAGCCGCAGTCCAGTACCGCTTTGGCGGTTTCCCAGTCTTCGGTAAAACAATGCAAAATCCCGTGAGTCGATTTTTCCGCGCGGATAATATCAACGGTATCATGCTTGGCGGAACGGGTATGAACAACTACAGGTTTTTTGGTGATTTGTGACGCATGAATATGCCGAGCGAAACAGGCCTTTTGCTCTGCAATAAAATCGGTACTGTGATAATAATCAAGACCGGTTTCACCGAGCGCCCAGACTTTCTCCGGTTGCGCCAGTTCGACCAGATATTCAGTCGTGGCACGCGCCATGGTTGCAGCATCTTCGCAAGGATGTACGCCAACGGTATATCCGACATCTGTATGACGCGCGGCAATTTTGGCCAGCTCGATATGATCATCCAGATCGACCGAGATACTCATGAATTTGGAAACACCGGCTTCACGAGCCTGAGCCAATGCCTGATCCAGATCACCATGATATGGTGTCAAATCAAGCAGGGTTAAATGACAATGAGTATCTACAAACACGATGCGTTCCTACCAAGGGTAAATTAACTACATAGTGTAACTTTTACGTCCTTCAGATTTAAGACCTGCAACCAGACGATCTGCTTCATTTTTAAAATAAACGCCTTTTTCACCGCTTAACTGGATGCCAAAGCCTTGTGGCTTGATGCCATTCTGCTTTTGCGAGACCCAGATGACTTTACCGGTTAAAGGAATTTTCTGGGTCTGGTCAGGCAAAGTCGTCAATACAAAAACCTCTTCGCCCAGTTTGACCGGCTGCTTGGAAGGAATAAAAAGCCCACCACCCACAACATAAGGCATATAGCTGGCAAACAGTGTTTCAATGTCAGGAATATTGGCCTGAATAATACCGCCCATACGTGGTTGCATGTGATTTCCCCTTAATTAAAGATTCATCATCTTGATAAACAATTCATCAATAACCAGATTGCTTTGGACATTCTGTTCAAGGAATTGTTTAGCGCGCTGAAAATCTTCATAAATTTTAAAAAGTGCTTCTAATGAATATTGTTCGGCAAGTACATTGAATTCAAGGTCAATGTTTTTCACCGTCTGATTTAGCTTGACACAAATTAAATCGGACAACAAGTATTCAAACATTTGAGCAAAGTCACCAAAATTCAGGTTTTTATTCCATTTGGTCGCAATTGCCATCGGCATATTTTTTTGCATGACCAGTTTTTGCCAGTCTTGCAGGAATTCCTGACGTAGTGGCAGCCAGGCACTTTGTGCAACCTCTAGTGCCTGTAACGGCATCTGATTGGACAGGTTCATCAATAACTGTTGTTGGCTAGCACCTGCATCTGGGAGCTGATTCTGGACATAATCGCTAAATTGTTCTGCGGAAATCCGGTCCAAAGCAAAATGCTGCAAACGACTGCGTATAGTCGCGGGCAATTTTAAATAATGATTCGCCAGTAAAATAATGACCGTATTATCACCGGGTTCTTCCAGTGTTTTGAGTAAGGCATTGGCAGAGGCAATATTCAAGGCTTCTGCCGGCTCAATCAGAATCACGCGCCAGCCATCTACAGTCTGTTGCACAAAAGGCAGCAGATCGCGAATCTTCTCGATCTTGATTTTGGCATTCTGTTTTTTATTGTCGTCATCGGTACTGATATGCACATAGTTGGGATGGGTGTCTGCCTTTAACCATTGACAGCTACTGCATTCACCACATGGCCCGGCAGGCTGACGATTCAGGCATAACACCCAAGCCAGAAACTGTTGGGTAAACGCTTCTTTACCACAGCCTTTTTTTCCATAAAACAATAAACCATGTCCAAGCTTGGGAAAGCGCCCGGTCAGGGTTTCCCAAACCTGTTGCTGCCATGGATAGATATGTGCATTGACATCAAAAGGCATGTATTTGACTCTTCTTAGGCAAAATGGGAAAGATCCATCTGATTCAGGCGATCCAGATCTTCCTGAGTATCTACCCCTGGCGGCAAATTGGCTTCAGCCACCGCAATGGCAATACGGTGTCCATTTTCCAGTACCCGTAACTGTTCTAGAGATTCCAGTTTCTCCAGCACACCCATTTCCCAGGTCACATATTCTTGCAACAGTTTTACCCGATAGGCATATAGACCTAAATGACGATAGGCCTGATCATGCAGCTTCGGTTCAGCGAGTTTCGCGCCATCACGGTCATAAGGAATGGTAGCACGGCTAAAATACAGTGCCTGCTGCTGTTTTGACATTACGACTTTTACAATGCTGTCGCGTTTGAATTCATCCAGTTGATGGATCGGCTCACATAGCGTCGACATGGAAGATTCAGGCTGATCTTCCAAGAGTTGAGCAACCTGTTTTACCAGTTGCGCCGGCAGTAAAGGTTCATCCCCCTGTACATTGACAATAATGTCCTCACTGGCCCAGCCTTTGATTCGAGCCACTTCACTCAATCGGTCTGTGCCTGAAGGATGATTTGCCGAGGTAATCACCACATCAATGCCTTCAGCACGGCAAACAGCGGCAATACGCTCATCATCGGTGGCCACACACAGATCATCAAAACCTTGCACTTTTTTGGCTTGATCCACTACCCGCAGAATCATGGGACGACCATGAATTTCCAGCAACGGTTTACCCGGCAGACGTGAACTGGCGAAACGTGCAGGAATAACAATGTGTTTCATAATGAATGAGCCTTAAGAAATTTGAATGCCGTATTGTTGTAACTGTTGCTGCAAAACTGTATAGCAGGCTGGCGATAGGACTGCATCGACTGGCACCACCCAGATATCCTGTTTAAAATCTGGATATTGTTTAAGTAGCGCCATAATTTTTACTGCGTCTTTTTCAGTGGTAATAATCGGATTGTTATCATCGAACTGTAAATCTTCAATGTCATAGTCATGATGGTCTGGAAACTCATGACACTGAAATTGTTCTATGCCTAAATTTTGCAAGGTCTGATAAAACCGCTGTGGAAAGCCAATGCCGACTACCGCATAAAAAGCCGCTTGAGGATTAAAGATTTTAGTGCCGTCCTGATTGAGCAAATAAGGCTGTGATGCAGCCAGATGCATATTCAGTTCAGAACCTGGATGGGCTGCATGCTCAATTACGGTTCCCGTTTTCAAACGGGTCACTGGTTCACGTAGATAACCTTCTGGAAGCAGTTTCTGATTACCCAGACCGCGATTATTATCCAGCACAATCCACTCAATCTGGCGGTTCAAGGCCCAGTGCTGTAATCCATCATCACAGATAATCAGATCCAGCTCATGTTTCTGCAATAACAGTTCAATACTTTTCTGCCGGTTGGGACCAACTGCCATCGGCACACCTGTTGCCTGCACAATCAAGGCAGGCTCATCTCCGACAATCTCCGGCAAGGTATTAAAGTCGACATAGGCAGGAAATGGGCCTTGACCGCCATAACCACGGCTAATCACTCCCACACGGATATTTTTCTCGGTTAAATAATCCACCAGATGAATCAACAAAGGTGTTTTACCGCTACCACCGACCGTGATATTGCCAATTACCATAACGGGAATCGGTGCACTATAACTTTTCTTAATGCCTTTTTGATAAAGCCAGTGATTGCTGACAAAACCCAGGCGATACAACCATGACAAAGGACGCAGCACCACCAGCCACTTTGCCTGTGCATTCCAAGCATCCTGAATGATTTGTGCTAATGCCATGAGTTACTGTTCCTCAAAGTTACGCTGATGCAACTGATAATAAGCACCATGTAGCGCAATCAGTTCGGCATGACTGCCCTGCTCAACAATACGGCCCTGATCCATGACAACAATACGATCCGCGTTTTCAATCGTCGATAGACGATGTGCAATTACGATGGTGGTACGGTCCTGCATGGCTTTATCAAAGGCACGCTGAATAAAGTATTCCGACTCGTTATCCAGCGCACTGGTCGCTTCATCCAGAATCAGAATAGAGGCATTTTTCAAAATTGCTCGCGCGATGGCGATGCGCTGACGCTGGCCACCAGACAGGTTTAAACCCTGAGCACCCAGCTGAGTATTATAACCTTGCGGTAGTGCCATAATAAAATCATGCGCATAGGCTGCCTTTGCTGCCGCGATAATATCTTCATCGGAAGCACCTTCGAGCTGACCATAAGCAATATTTTCCCGCACGGTACGATTAAACAGTACGACTTGCTGGTTCACCATAGCAATCTGGGTTCGCAAGGCGGTAATTTCAAAATCTTCAATCGGTTTCTGATCCAGCAAGATCTGCCCAGAAGTTGCATCCTGATAACGCACCAGCAGATTCACCAGAGAACTTTTTCCTGCACCAGAACGTCCTACCAGCGCTACTGTTTCACCGGCCTTGACCTGCAAATTAAAGTCATGAATAGCACGATGGCCATCATCATAAATCAAGTTGACATCTTTAAACTCGATATCGCCTTTCAGGCTATCCGTTAAAGTCCCGGTATTTTTTTCTTCAGGCATATCCAGCAATTCAAATACCGAATGAGCCGCAGCCATACCACGTTGAATTTTTTCATTGATATCCGTCAAGGCTTTGATCGGTCTTGCCAGCATACCCGCCGCAGTAATATAAGCGACAAATTCACCCGCAGAGGTATCACCCAGAATTTGCGGACGCAAGGCAATAAACATCACAATACTCAGTGAAATCGACATGATCAGCTGAACCACAGGACTATTCAACTGTTGTACAGCGACCATTTTCAAGCCACGACGCAAGTTTTCCAGCGAGTTCTGTTTAAAGCGTTCCTGCTCATAACTTTGCCCTCCAAAACCCTTGACGATCAGGTTGGCATTCACCGTTTCCTGCACCACATGGTTTACATCACCCATGGTGTCTTGCACTTGCTGCGATAATTTACGCATCCGTCTTGCAGCTTTACTGATAATAAAGCCAATGACGGGTGCAAAAATCAGGATACACATGGTCAGACGCCAGTTGGTATACAACAGGTAGCCTAATAATGCCAGAGTGATCAAACCTTGTTGCAACAAGGTTCTTAAAGCTTCAGTTGAAGCAGCGGTTAGCTGTTCAACGTTATACATGATTTTGGCAGTAATATGCCCGCTGGTATTATCCAGATAATACTGGGACGGTAAACGCAGCAATTTTGCAAAAACTTCCTGACGGATGTTGAATACCAGATTCCGGGAAATTACCGCAGTAAAATATCCACCCATGAACAAACCCAGGCCCCGGAAGAACATGAGTATGACCACTAAAAACGGGAAAAGTGATGTGAAACTCTGGTCTTTATTTTGAATCGCCTCAATAATATATTCCAGTAATTTAGCGACAGAGACTTCCGTAGCGGCATTAATAGAAAAACCCAGCAGGACAAGCAATGCAATGCCCCAAAACGGTTTTAAATAACTTAAAAGGCGAAGATAGACCTTAAAATCGTGCTTCACTAATAACCTCGGGTGGGTACTTTGGTACTGATATTAATATTTACAAAGCCGAGCTGCCCGGCCACATCCATGACACGAATCACGTCCTGATGGCTGGCTTTTGCGTCAGCTGCAATGACAAACATTACATCACGGCGTTCATTAGAAATCTGTTTAATTGCAGTATTTAAATCCGCGACTTCCTTACTGGCCAAGGATTGACCATTGACTGCGTAATGACCATTGGCATCCACAATCACTTCAACTTTCTGATCATAGCTTTTAGGCGGTACACCTTGCGCATCCGGCAAGGTCAGATTCATTCGGCTCATTTGGCTAAATGTCGTCGACAAAAGTAAAAAGACCAGAATAAACAGCAGACAATCAATCATCGGTGTCAGATTAATATGTACATCTTCCACCTGGTTGCGTTTGAATTTCATCATCCGCCTCCTAGCTGGCTTTTTGCATGTCTTGATCTATGTCTGCATGATTACGATAAAAAAGATCCGCATGAAACAAAGTCGCTTGCTGTTCAAGTTCAGCCACATATTCCTGAACCAGACGCTGAAAATAACGGTGCGCAAACAGTGCAGGAATTGCAATCAACATACCGGCTGCCGTGGTAATTAAAGCCTTGGAAATACCCGGCATCATCAATACCGGATCACTCCCGGTACCTACATCGATCATCAGGAAAGATTCAATAATCCCAAGTACAGTTCCCAATAAACCGAGTAAAGGCGCAACTGCACTCAAAGTTCCCAGAAAATTAATGTTTTTTTCCAGATAACCAATTTCCTGTGATGCGACCACTTCCATCTGTGCGCGAGCATACTGCTCACCTTGCTGCTTGCTGGCATAGCCTGCAGTAAATACCCGACCCAAAGTGCTTTGCTTTAAGGCCGCACTTTGATTCATTTTTTGCATGACTTGTGCTGTATTTTGCGAAGGCCCCATCAACAGTGTCGACGGAAGTACTACGTTCTTTTTCAGGCGGATCAGGCGCTCGATCGAAATCGCCAGCATAAAGATAGAACACAAGACCAGGGGCAGCATGAGCCAACCACCTGCTTTAACCAATTCCCACATCTAATTTATTCCCCAATAAAAAAAATATATAAATTATTCATCTTCTAAAATAGAAAGAATGCCATCAAGTTCTTCTAAAGAGTGATAGCTAATAACCAGTTTCCCTTTACCTTGCTTGTTATAGTCAATTTTAACATCTGCACTGAAACGCTCTGAAAGGCGCTGGGTCAATTGCTGAATATCTGGTGCTACCGCTTCTTTTACTTTTTCTTGTTTAGGTGTATTGAAATCACGGACTAACTGCTCGGTTTGACGCACAGACAGACTTTTTTCAATTACGATATCTGCAACTTTGAGCTGATCTTTAGCTTTTAAGGTTAAGATCGCACGTGCATGCCCCATATCCAGCAAACCTTGTTGCATAAAGTCTTTCACTTCTTCAGCCAAGCTGAGCAAACGAAGCAGGTTACTCACTGTCGTACGCGCTTTACCAACGGTATCTGCAATCTCCTGATGGCTTAAACCAAATTCTTCATGGAAACGCTGTAAGGCCAGCGCCTGATCAATCGGATTCAGATCTTGACGCTGAATGTTTTCAATCAGCGCCAGTGCAATGGCAACCTGATCATTCAGATCCCGTACAATCGCAGGAATTTCGGTTAAACCCGCTAACTGTGCCGCACGCCAGCGACGCTCACCTGCAATAATTTCATACGGATAGCGCTCATCGTCAACCGGTCGGATCACGATGGGCTGCATGATGCCATGCTTTTCAATCGATGCCGCCAGTTCTTGCAAATCCTGCTCGTTAATATAACGGCGTGGCTGGTATTCACCGCGCTTGAGCAAGTTTACATCGATCTGTTTTAGCTGACCATGATCAATGCCTTGGGCTTCCATCTGTAATTTTTCTTTTTGAATTGATCCCAGCAAGGCATCCAAGCCACGACCTTTGGCGAGTCCACGTTTCTTGACGGTCATGCTTTACTTCCTTTTTTCACTTTGCTTTTCTTTAATACTTCAGCTGCCAGATTTAAGTAAGCAACCGCACCCTTTGAACTTTTTTCAAAATAAATCACTGGCAAACCGTGCGCCGGCGCTTCAGCCAGACGGATATTCCGTGGAATCACGGTTTCATACAGTTTTTTACCAAAATATTGTTCTAATTCTTCAGAGACATCACGAGTCAAGGCATTGCGTGCATCGTACATGGTGCGTAATACACCAACAATTTGCAGGTCCGGATTCAAGGCTTGCTGAATCCGATCGATGGTTTGGGTTAAATCCGCCAGACCTTCCAGTGCATAATATTCACACTGCATTGGAATCAGCACACCATCCACGGCTGCCAAAGCATTGACAGTAATCAGGCTAAGACTCGGTGCACAATCGACAATGATATAGTCGAATGAAGCTTCAATTTCCTGCAATGCATCCCGCAAAATGAACTCGCGCCCTTCCTGCTCTGCAATCGCCAACTCAACCCCAGCCAGATCACGGTTTGCCCCAAGAACCTTGTAGCCGACTTCCGCCTTAGAGATCGCCGTTTCAATCGGCACTTCACCCAGCAACACATCAGTAACCGAATAAAGTAGGTCATTCTTCTGAATGCCAGACCCCATGGTCGCATTGCCTTGCGAATCCATATCAACCAGCAAAACACGTTTTTTTAACACAGCTAAAGATGCCGCCAAATTTACTGCGGTTGTGGTTTTACCGACACCACCTTTTTGGTTTGCAATCGCAATAATTTGTGCCATGTTGCCCCCAATCCCTTTAAAAATCTTAAATACGTTTTAATAGAAGTAAATGACGCTGTTCGTCTAAGCGCGGAACTTTAAGTTCAATAATCTCACAACTAAATTCATTTTTTAAAGTAGCAACTTCATCTTCAGGAATTAAGCCTTTCATTGAGGCAATAATTGTTTGCTCATGCATATATGGCTTAGAAGCATCAACGAAGTCTGTTAATGATGCAAAGGCACGACTGGTAATTACATCAAATTGACCCAGTTCATTGATGCTGTCTTCGTTTTCTACACGCGTTTGCACGGCAATGACATTTTTAAGTTTCAGGTCAGCAATAAACTGCTTGAGGAAACGAATTTTTTTACCGTTTGAGTCCAGCAATACACATTCACGCTCAGGCTGACATAAAGCAATGATCATGCCCGGCATACCACCACCTGTGCCGATATCCAGCAATCTGCCCGCAGGCAAGTCCTTTAAAATACTTAAACTGTCGAGTAGATGCTTGACCAGCATTTCTTTAGGATCACGGATTGCAGTCAAATTGTATGCTTTGTTCCACAGCACCAAAGCATCCTGATACTTGAGTAATAAATTTAAAGCTTCATCAGATAGCTCTAAACCCAAAGCCTGGCTACCCTGCTTTAGTTCTTGAAAAAACATGTGCATAAACAATCTACGCTCGAAAAAGTTAGGTGGAAGTATACCGTTTTCTCTATATTGGCACAGTAGGCAGTGCTTAGCGAATATTCACTTAAGCAAACTTCCCTTCACGGATCGCCGTATCCAGTGCCGTTAAACGCTCTGGGGTTCCTACGTCAACCCAAATGCCTGCCAGTTTAGAAGCTGCAACCTGCTGATTCTGCATTGCTGCTTTTAGCAACGGAGCCAAAGGACGTTTGCCAGTCTCTAAGACTTGGAACATCTTCGGATCAAGTACGGATACACCACTAAAAGTCAGGTTCTCACCTCCGACTTGCTGATCAAAGGTATAAGCTTTACCTTCTGCAAGCGTGAAATCACCCTCTGGGTGTTGTTCAGGGTTCTGCACAAGTACGAGATGCGCCAAATTATCCTTTAGATCAATATCCAGTAAAGGGGCAAAATCCATCGTGGTCCAGACATCACCATTTAACAGAATAAAAGGTTCATCACCGAGTAGCGGCAAGGCATTAATGATTCCACCAGCGGTTTCCAGACCTTCACCCTCATGTGACCAAAGGATGTGTACACCAAATTGTGAACCATTACCCAAAACTTGAGCGAGTTTTTCACCCAACCAAGCCGTATTGATGACAATTTCAGTGACTCCGATCGCAGCCAGTTTTTCAATATGCCAGACGATAAGCGGTTTGCCACCTACCTCAAGCAAAGGCTTGGGGGTATGCAAAGTTAATGGGCGCATACGATTGCCGAGTCCTGCGGCCAAAATCATCGCTTTCATTTAGGCCGCTACCTCGTATGAACCATATTTTGCTTCAAAGGCAGGCATCACTCTGTCACGCATAAACTGCATGAATGGCTCTAGTTCTGCATAAGCCTTAGATTCTTCAAGCAGATACCACATCACACGTGGTAAGTCCTTGAGATAACCTGACTTGCCATCACGTTCAAACAGACGCACAAAAATACCTAAAATCTTGATATGACGCTGAATCGCCATCATGTCGGCGTCTTTTTTAAACTGTTCAAAGTCACGCTCTTCTTTAGCAGATGCTGGCAACAAGTCATAAAAGTTTTTGAACCAGCGATACACACGATCGGCATTCCACTGTACATAGGCATCACGGGTAATCGAGATCAAGTCATAAGTATCCGCACCAATCACAGCATCCTGAAAATCAATCACACCGAGTTCGGTTTCATTGTCGATTTTCATCAAGTTACGACTATGGAAATCCCGATGCACGATCACCTGTGGCTGTGCCAATGCGGCATTCGCCAAAATCGCAAAAGTGCGTTTGATCAAGGCGCTTTCTGATTCAGTCAGTTGAACCTTTAACGCTGGTAACATCCAGTCAGTCAGCAATTCCATTTCCGAGATCAGTTTTTCATAAGAATATGCCGGGAAATGCCCTTCTCCAGCAATCGATTGTAGTTGAATGAGCTGCTTAAAGCTTTGCTCATAATAGGCATCTACAGTCTCGTCATTCAGCAGATTCGACAGCAGCACATCACCAAAGTCTTCGAGCAGTAAAAAGCCATTTTCCAGGTCTTTTGCCACGATATGCGGAACGCGCACGCCATGTGCATCAAAAAACTCATCTATCGTCACAAAAGGCACACAATCTTCTTTTTCTGGTGGTGCATCCATCAGCATAAATGTTTTATTATTCAGTTTGATTCGTGCATAACGACGGAAGCTGGCATCACCTGCTAAAAAATGAGTTTCAAATTGATCTGAACCGAGTACAGAGGCAATCCAAGATTGTATCAATTGTTCGCGTTGTGTATTCATTTGCAATTAATTCTAATACAGGCTGAGTTTTTAAAGTGCTAAGTGTAGCTACTTATCAACTTTTTCTCTATGATGCGACAATAATTAATTGCGATAAAAGCATGATTGGTTAATGAGACAAATGAAGCATCACTTTAAAATAAATCCTCTAGCGACTGCGATCTTAACCCTTTTATGTGGCAGCTCAGCCTCCGGCTATGCTGCATCAAATGTCTCGTCCGATGTAAATGCAGAACAACTCAAACAGCGCATAAATGAGACCTATCCAGGTGAAGCATTCTTTTCGCAATACTATGTCGACAAATCCTCAGCTGAAGCACAGCAGCGGCAGGAAAAATACTTAAGTTCGGCTTATTGTGAAGGCACCTGGGTGACCCCGATTGCCCCAGATGCAGCAACCGTTGCGCCAGATCAGGCTACATCCACCATTACTGCAGATTATGGACACTACAATCCAGCAGGTGACTCTTATTTAGAAGGCAATGTCATCATTGACCAGCAAGGTCGCCAGATTCGTGCTGAACGCGTAACGATTGATCAAACCCAGACCTATGCCAAAGCAGAAGGTCGGGTACAACTTGCTCAGGGTGGCCTGCTCTCACAAAGTGATGATATTAATTATAATTTAAAGACCCAAGAAGGCGACCTAAATAACAGCTTCTATATTGCCGAGCAGCAACATGCGCATGGTCGGGCAGAAAAGATCGCCAGAACCTCGACCGAGACGGTAGAACTGGAAAATGCGACCTATACCACCTGTCCACCTGAGCAAAAACCAACCTGGAAAATCCAGGCAGAAAAGATCAAGCTGAATCAGGAAACCGGACGGGGTGAAACCCGGAATACCAAGTTGTATGTTAAAGATGTTCCGGTTTTAGCGGTTCCCTATTTCAACTTCCCGATTGATGACCGCCGCACTACCGGTATTCTGACGCCGACATTTGGCTTTACCAATGATGGTGGTCTGGAACTGGGTGTTCCGGTTTACCTGAATTTAGCACCACAATATGATGCGACCATTACGCCACGTTATATTGGCGATCGTGGTGTAATGCTGGATGGCGAGTTCCGTTATCTGACTGAGAATTATGGTGAAGGCCGTATTTGGGGAGGTTATTTACCTTCCGATGAAAGCTATAGCGACGAAGACCGTAAAAGCCTGCATTTCTTACATAACTGGCAGATCAATAATCAGCTTTCCACCAACCTTGAATATAACTACGCTTCAGACAAAGATTACTTTGCCGATCTGGATAACAACCCGAACTCTAAAACTGACCTGAACTTACGCCGTGCCTGGGAAGTCAATTACAAAAATGGTATTCCTGGCTTAAAGGCACAATTCAAAGTCGAAGACTTCCAAACCCTAGATCCAACTGTACTGGATGAAGACCGTCCTTATGCACGTTTGCCACAGCTTTTAGTCAATTACAAAACTGGCAATCCATTGGGATTACAACTTGAGTTTAATAACGACACAGCATATTTCCAGAAGGATCTGAGAAATTTCGCTGATACTGACCCAACGGGTGAGAAGGTATATCAACCGAGTGGTACACGGATCTATAATGACTTTTCCGTGCGTTATAATCATTTTACCCCGTGGTCATTCTTCATTCCTCAGGCGACTGTACGCAACATCAATACTTTCTATGATGAAAAAACCCAAAGCCGTAGCGCGTCTAGTGAAAATAATTCAATTGTGGTGCCACAATTCACGCTGGACACCGGCTTAATTTTTGAAAAAGAAGGTACGTATCTACAGACCTTAACGCCTCGTCTGTTCTATGCGTATTCACCTTATGAGAACCAGCAGAATCAGCCAAACTTTGATTCAGTCGTCGCTTCGATTAATTATGATCAACTTTTCAGTGCGCGTCGCTTTTATGGTAATGACCGCCTGGAAGACAATAACTTTGCCTCCTTAGGTCTGAGCTATAGCCTATTTAATGAAGAAGGTCTGGAGCGCCTGCGTGCCAGCGTTGGACAGAGCTTTTTCTTTGAAGATCGCCGTGTAACGTTGGAAAATGATGCAGATGAATTCGACCGTGAAAGTCATACTGGCCCTGTAATTCAACTGACCAGCCAGCTGTCAAATAATGTTCACGTTAATCTGAACTCAAGCTGGATGTCGAATGGATCGAATGCCCAACGAGATTTGCAGGTTTATTATACCGGTGAGCAAGGCAATCTTTATAACCTAGGCTATTTCTATCGCAAAGATATTCCGAACCGTCAAAAGAGCTATGATCATGTGGTGGGTTCATTTATCCAGCCGATTGCCAACAACTGGCGTCTGGTTGGACATGCCCAGTTTGACCTCGACAATAGTGTCGCACGGGAATATTTACTTGGCGTGAACTATGAGTCATGCTGTTGGGGAGTTTCTGTTTACGGTCGCTCATATTACAATGACTTAGACGACGTTAATGATTCAAGCATCAAAGCCAAACGCGCCATTATGGCCGAAGTCAGCCTGAAAGGCTTAGGTGGGTTAAGCAGCAAACTCACCTCATTACTAGAAAATCGTATTCTAGGTTTTAACAATATCAATCAAACTTGGACAGAACGTTAATGAAGACAAAACAGTTAAAACAAATTTTTAAAGCAACCGCACTTGCGCTATGCCTTTCTTCAGCGATGACGACTTTTGCTGTTGCCCAACCTAAAGATGAAGTTGTAGCTGTAGTCGACAATAGTATCATTCTACGTAGTGACCTGGCTCAAGGTGTAGCCGAAATCTCACATCAGCTGCAAAAACAGAAAAAGGCAGTTCCACCACAACAAGATCTTGAGCAACAAGCTTTAGAGCAACTGATTATTCGTCAGGCACAGCTTGAACAAGTTAAACGTTATAATATTCGTCCAGATGAAAAAGCTTTAAATGAAGCCGTCCTGAAAGTTGCCCGTGATTCTGGTTCACCGAGTCTGGAAGCATTCCAGCAGAAACTGGATGCCATGGCGCCCAATACCTATGCTTCTTTACGTAACCGTATCGCTGAAGATTTAGCACTGAATCGTTTACGTCAACAAATCGTGACTTCACGTATTCAAATTACAGATCAAGATGTTAAAAACTTCCTGAATACCCCGCAAGGTCAGGCTTTGCTTGGCAGTCAGGTCCATGTACTGCATTTACGGGTAAGCGGTGAAAATGCTGAACAAATTGCAACAAAGGTAAAGCAAGAATTAAATAGCAGCAATGACATTCAGGCGATCAGCAAAAAGTACAGCACTGGCGGCGTTAAAGTCGAAGCTGCTGATATGGGTGTGAGAAACCTGTCAGAAATTCCGGCAGAACTGGCTGCACGCGTGACCACCCTGCAACCGGGTCAAACTTCTGAACTGATTCCTGTCGCTGATGGTGTACATGTTCTGAAGCTCTTGGAACGTAAAGGTGGCGAACAGAAAGCCCTTGTTCCTCAATATTTAACACGACACATTCTGATTCAACCGTCTGAAGTGGTCAGTCCTGAAAATGCCAAACAAATGATTGATAGTCTGTATAACCGCCTCAAACAAGGTGAAGATTTTACTGTTTTAGCTTCAACGTTCTCCAATGATACTGGCTCGGCTCGTGATGGCGGAAGTCTTGGCTGGGTTAGCCCAGGGGTAATGGTACCTGAATTTGAACAGCAGATGAAAAGCACCCCAGTAGGTCAGTTCAGTAAACCATTTCAATCCCAGTTTGGCTGGCATATTCTGCAAGTGAGTGAAACACGCCAACAAGATATGACACAGGAATATCAGGAACGTATGGCTCGCCAATTGCTTGGTGAACGTCAATTTGATGCCGAATTAGATAGCTGGTTACGTGAAACGCGCAATAATGCTTATGTAGAAATCAAAGATCCTCAACTGGATCCTAAACGTAACCGTTAAGCCTTACCATAATCCTAAAAAGCCAACGACATCTCGTTGGCTTTTTATTTAAAAAACTTAAAACGTACAGATATAAAAAAACCTCTCATATAGAGAGGTTTTTTAATTTTCAAACTCGATTAACGATTGTTTTCATCGTCTGAAGAGTCTTCAAATTTAGTGTCGTTGTCAAAACCAGTGCCTTGACCACCAAAGCCAGCACCTTGACCACCGAAGCCACCTTGACCACCGAAGCCAGCACCTTGACCACCGAAGCCGGCACCTTGACCACCAAAGCCACCGCCTTGACCGCCGAAGCCACCTTGACCACCGAAGCCGCCGCCTTGACCGCCAAAACCACCTTGACCACCGAAGCCGCCAGCACCTTGACCGCCACCAAAGCCACCTGCAGCACCTTGACCACCGAAGCCCGCACCTTGTGGACCAGCAGGCGCGCCAGCAGGACGTGGATTACGTGCAGGCACTACAGTTGAAATTGCATGCTTATAAACCATTTGGCTTACTGTATTTTTTAATAAAACCACGTATTGGTCAAAAGATTCGATATGACCTTGTAATTTAATACCGTTTACCAGGAAGATAGATACTGGGATACGTTCCTTACGGAGAGAATTCAAGAATGGATCTTGTAAAGTTTGACCTTTAGACATGTTATAACTCCAAAAAAATTAAAAATCAGCGCAAAAACTATCTCTATTTTTCAATTAAAAATTATAAAAAAGATAGTCCCTAAATTTTGCTTTATCCGTGACAGTTTCGCAAGTCTTCTTGAGCCTGCTGTAGCGTAAAATATGTTGTAAATTTATGCTTTTCTTGCAAAGACCTTAACCACGTATATTGACGTTTTGCAAGTTGTCGTGTCGCAAATAAAGCTTTATCCTCCATTTCCCGTTGCTTTTCCTTGGTTTTATCAGCATTTTTTAAGAATTCCATAGCCTGACGATAACCCACTGAACGCATGGAAGGTAAATTTTCATTAAAATCGTATTTTTCAATTAAATTCACAACTTCATTTAAAAAACCGCTTTTCCACATAATTTCCAGACGTTGTTCAATACGCCCATGCAATTCTAACCGATCTGGCATCAGCGCATAATTATGGAAACTGTAACGATATGGTAAGTTTTTAGGTTGTTCTGCCTGTAGTTTTGTAATCGGCTCACCAGTCAATTTAAAAACTTCCAAGGCTCGAATAATGCGCTGCTTGTCGCTAACCTTGAATTTTTCACCGGCAATCGGATCGACTGCACATAATTCTGCATAAACCGCTTCCCAGCCCTCCTGCTCACCCTTGGCTTCAATCTCTGCCCGGATAGCATAGTCTGCACTTGGTAGGTTATCTGACAAACCTTCAAGCAAGGCCTTAAAATACAGCATGGTTCCGCCAACCAGAATCGGGGTTTTACCACGCACATGAATATCATCAATCAGGCGGCAAGCATCTTCGACAAAGTTGGCTGCAGAATACACTTCAAGTGGACTAATAATATCAATCAGATGATGCGGATAGCGCGCCAGTTCCTCTTTGGAGGGCTTGGCTGTACCAATGTCCATTTCCCGATAAACCAGTGCAGAATCGACCGAAATCAGCTCAAATCCCCCTTGCTCATACAGTTCACATGCCAAAGCGGTTTTACCACTTGCAGTTGGCCCCATTAAATTGATGACCGGCAATTGATTGGACATGTAAAACTACTCTCCTCGAGCAAAAAGTTTATCTAGTTGAGCCAATGGAAAGGCGCGCCAGGTCGGACGACCATGATTACATTGACTGGCAAATTCGGTTTGTTCCATCTGCCGTAATAAAGCATTCATTTCAGACAAACTTAGGATACGATGCGCTCGCACTGCACCATGACAGGCCATTCCCGCCAAAATTTGGTCACGCTTCTGCAATAGGCTTTGTGCTTGATCCCCCGGATCTAAATCATTCAATAATTCAGGAATCAGGGCATCGAAATCGGCCTTGTGTAGAATAGCCGGTACACCACGTACGATAACTTGCTCATCACCATACTGATCGATTTCCAGCCCCAAACGTGCCAACTGCTCTTTCAGCTCTTCGACACGCATGGCCTGCATCCGGCTAATATTCACGACTTTTGGAATGAGCAATTGCTGTGATGTCCAGAATTCAGGTTTATCCCAAGCCGATTTCATTTGCTGCAAGACAATACGCTCATGCGCCGCATGCATATCCACAATAATCAGACCTTCGGTATTTTGCGCCAGAATATAAATGCCATGTAACTGGGCAATAGCAATGCCCAATGGATGCTCATCCACTTTAGTGTTTACATGTGTCTGAAAAGACTGCTCAGGGCTGAATATTTCGGTTTCCGAACTTTCTCTGAGCGGTGCTAAATAACTTTGCAAGGCATTATTCAGCTGCTGTGAACCAGAATAAGATTTACGGTAATCTTGGGAATAATGCACTGTTTGTGGACCTGAAGATGCAAAATCGGTCAGCACATCTGAAGTTTCATTTTCACTTAAGGCAGATGTCGTTCTCACCACCTGTGGCTGAGAATGCGCAGTCTGATGCAGGCTGAACTGTTCCTGATAACGCGGTTGCGGGGCCGTCAAGCCAGGCTGCTCATCCTGTTTCATTGCCTCGGCTAAATCTGCAGTTGCGGTCTGGAATTGTGCCAACGTTTCTTTGGCATAATGCCGTACGAACTCATGTACTTCACGTTGATTCAGGAAGCGAATTTCATGCTTGGTCGGATGGACGTTTACATCCACATTTTCTGGATCAACTTCTAAAAACAGTAAATAAGCCGCATGCTGATGCCCATGCAGGATGCCGTCATAGGCCATCCGTAAGGCATGGGAAATGGTTTTGTCTTTGACAATCCGGCCATTTACATAGACATACTGCAAATCAGCCTGTGCACGTGCATCTGAAGGATGGCCAAGCCAGCCAGACAAACGCATGTTGATACTGTCTGCATCCATCCAGTAGGCATTTTCAGTAAACTGGCGGCCAAGCAATTGCTGTACCCGCTGAAAACGCAAAGCGCCGCTATCCGCCACGGGTAAATTCAGTTTGATGCTTTCATTATGTTCTAGCACAAAACGGATATCAAAATGCGTCAGTGCCATACGGCGCACAATTTCTTCGATATGACCAAATTCAGTGCCCGGTTTTTTCAGGAATTTACGCCGTGCAGGCACATTAAAAAACAAATCCTGAACCCGGATATGCGTCCCTTTTGAGGCCGCAACAGCCTGAATTTCCTGATGATCAAAAGCCGTGCCATTGACTTCGACCTGATAACCGATGCCCTCGTCACTTTGACTGCTGATCATGGTCAGGCGTGAAACTGCTGCTATCGACGCCAGTGCCTCACCACGAAAGCCCAGACTGCTAATCGCATACAGCTCATCGGCGCTCTGGATTTTGCTGGTGGCATGGCGCATCACGGCCAAAGCTAGATCTTCAGGATGAATTCCGCGTCCATTGTCGATGATTTCAATTAAAGTACTGCCGCCCTGTTCGACCCGAATGATCAGTTCTGTCGCCCCCGCATCAATCGAGTTTTCCAGTAATTCCTTGACTACAGAGGCCGGACGTTCAATCACCTCACCTGCGGCAATCTGGTTGGCAAGTGCAGGATCAAGGGCACGAATACGGCGCAGACTTAAATCATTCGACATGTGAAAATTGACGCTCCAGAGCCTGGCGTAAGGCAAGATTCGATGAAATCAGGCTTGCAGTACGGGTCAGCTCATCTTCAGATTTTAAAATTTCAATAATCAGGTCAGCTTGCGGAATTTCATCGCCACCTTTGGATGGCCATTCAAATAAAAATAGCGCACTCGGTGTTTCCAGGTAATCCCGGATGCCCATCAGTTCCAGTTCATACGGATCATTCAGACGATACAAGTCAAAATGAAAAATATCCTGACCATTAATTTGATAGGGTTCGACCAGTGTATAAGTTGGACTTTTCACTGAACCTTTATGACCCAGCTGTTGCAAATAATAACGTGTTAACGTCGTTTTTCCTGCCCCTAGGTCACCAATCAGATACACGACCCCCGCAGGGAAATTCTCCGCCAGAACCTTGGCTAGTTTTTGGGTATCGTCTTCATGATTTAAAGTGACATTAAATGAATAAGGCATATTACTCACGACATGATGCAAAAGAATAAATATGATAGCATCGCCACGCTTTAAAAGCCTATTCACCAGTGTGAGAAACTGTATTTTTTCACAGCATCTGTTCCTTAAGAGGTTAATCTGCCTGCCATGCAACCAACTGTTGAATTTAACCCGCCCATGCTCAATGGGGTCAGTGCCAGTAAAGTATTTTTGCCAGCCAGTCCGGATGCGTCCCTGACAGTTTTTGCTTATTTATGCACACAATTCGCGCATATCACAGCAGATGAATGGCAGTCCCGTTTCAACGAAGGTCTGGTCTATGATGCTCAGGGCAATCAATTAACCACAGAAAGTCCATTCCAGGCTAATAGCCATTGTTACTATTATCGCTTTTTGGCACATGAAGTGCATGTTCCTTTTCAACATCAGATTTTATTTGAAAATGAGCATTTCATGGTGGTCGATAAACCGCATTTTTTGACTATGAGTCCGACCGGACAATATGTGCAGGAAACGCTATTGGTTCGGCTTAAAAAACAAACCGGCAATGAGCATTTAACGCCCATTCACCGGCTGGATCGTGAAACGGCAGGTGTGGTCCTGATTTCCAAATGCGTGGAATCGCGTGGAATCTATCAGCAGATGTTTGCCACACGTCAGGTTCAGAAAACCTATCATGCGATTGCGGCCTATCACCCTGATTTAAAATTTCCATTGATCACGCGATTAAGAATGGAAAAGGGACAGCCCTTTTATACCATGCACGTGCTAGACGGAACGCCGAATAGCGAGACGGTGATTGACCTGCTGGAACATAATACAGAATGGGCTAAATATGAGCTGAAACCGCATACTGGCAAACAACATCAATTACGGGTGCATTTGAATCATCTGGGTATTCCGATCCGTCATGATCCCTTTTATCCACAGGTAGCGCACAAGGCGGAAGATGATTTTTCTGCACCTTTAAGTTTATTGGCCAAACATATTCAATTTGTTGATCCGATCACGCAGAAAAGCATGAATTTCAGCTCGCAACTTGAATTGACACTGTAAATCGCTTGTCATTACAGATTATTTTCTAAAATCGGTCGCTTTAAGATTGAATTTCAAACGTAATTGATTAGAATAAAGGCGAAAAGTTAAGTAATTTAAAGCTTTAAAAATATTATGAGAAAAACTGAAGTTTATCAAATTCGCTTGGACTCGCAAGAGAAGAAACAAGCCTTTGCGGTATTTAAGCAATTGGGGATTACGCCAGCTCAGGCCGTGCGTCTTTTTTTCAAGCAAGTGGTGATTACCAAATCGATCCCCTTCTCGATTGAAAACCAGAATATCAACCTAGAACAACTGATTCGCCTGCGCAAGCTAAAACAAAATGAAGCGAAAACCGAGCAAAATGCGCTTTCCAGTTCTGCCCTGAATCTGCTGGATGATCAGGATATCCAGTTGGATGATGATCATCTTGATTTATTTGAAGAACTGAATGCCATTTTGGGTGAAAGCGACAAAATTTAACATTGTTGCATTTCCGAACAATTTCTAAAGCCTGCCACTCCCAAACTTCGCTATGCTTGATGCTGATTATCAATAAAAAATTAGCTGGAGTATGCAATGCTCGTACGACGCGCCCAGTCAGCAGACCTGAATCAGCTGGCGGTATTATTTGATGAATATCGACAGTTTTATGGTACGTCTTCCAATCCTGAACTCTCTTACCAATTTTTAAAACAGCGTTTTGAAGATGGACAGACCGTCATTTTCATTAATACCAAAGATGATACTTTTACCGGCTTTATTATCCTGTATCTGGGTTTTTCTTCGGTGGCCTGCTCGACCTATTATATTCTGGATGATGTCTATATCACCCCGGTTTTTCGGCGTCAGGGCGCAGCCAAACAACTGATTGATACCGCGATTTTATTTGCCAAACATGAACAGGCCTTAAGAATCACTCTGGAAACCCAAAAGAATAATTATCAATCGCATAAATTGTACGAATCTATGGGATTTATCAAGGATGATGAATTTCAGACTTATCACTGTTTCCTGAAATAAGTCCTAATCTTTTCATCACATTTCAAGCGAATAAAAAATTTATTATTCCGAGCGGAATTTGGCCTGCGCCACCTGTTCAGCATTTAAATACAGCCATTCTCCTTCAGCCATTTCAGGCAAGGCCAAAGCACCAATCTGTGCACGGTGCAATTGTTCAACTTTATTGCCTACGGCAGCCAGCATGCGCTTCACCTGATGATAAACACCTTGATGAATGGTCATTTGCAGACGGTTCTCAGCCAATCGAGTCACTTCAGTAGCTGCAAAAATACCTTTTTCATTTCTTAATTCAACACCCTGTTCTAATTGCTGAATCTGTTCATCCGTGACTAGATCCGCAGTTTGCATCTGATAAACTTTAGCGACATGCTTTTTCGGATGTGTGAGCGCTTGCAGAAACTGTCCATGATCGGTCAGCAATAACAGTCCAGTGGTATCTTGATCCAGACGGCCTACACACTGAATCCCCCGATTTAGCAGAATGTCATCAAACAGGTCAAACACACTAAAATGATGCGTCGCCTGATGCGAACACTCGTAGCCTTGTGGCTTATTTAATGCGATATAGACTTTTTCCCGATAGGTATGACTTTTCCCATATACTTCGAAATTTAAGTTATTTAAATCCAGTTTATGTTTGGGATTATCAATCACTTCATCTTGAATTGAAACAGCACCATTTTTAATCAGTTGCTGACAATGCTTGCGGGAGCCGAAACCTTGTGACTGCAACATTTTTTCCAATAGCATCTGTTTATACCTGTATCGAGTGAAGACCTGTGCATTCTATCCTGAAACAGTCCTGAATTTGATTTCTTCCGCTGTTTTCTAGGTATCATGCGTTGAAAAGCTCTACAATAGCTTTATTTTTCACTCTATCTCTCCCCCTTATGTCGCAACTTGATTTGAATCTGATTGTTCTTTTGGTTTTACTGGCTTGCGGTATTTTCAGTCACAATAGTGCCGTCACCATTGCTGCAGCGGTATTAATTGTTTTAAAAATCACACCTCTCAGCAGTTTATTGCCTTATGTACAGGCGCACGGTTTAAATATCGGCATTATTATTCTGACCATTGGTGTTCTGACACCAATTGCCAGTGGCAAAATTTCAGGGGAAAGTATTCTCAAATCTTTCCTGAGCTGGAAGTCTTTGCTGGCAATCGCGATTGGGGTCTTTGTCGCTTGGCTGGGAGGACGTGGAGTGAAGCTGATGTCCAATCAGCCAGATGTAGTGGCCGGACTGTTATTAGGCACAGTAGCAGGTGTAGCAGTATTACGCGGTGTTCCAGTCGGTCCTTTAATTGCGGCTGGGATTTTATCGTTATTGATTAGTACACAATAAATGTACAAATCATCAGCGCGTATTCCCAGTATGCAATAATTTCTCAAAAATACATCACATGACCGGAAATATGCAGACCACCCGTTGATTATCTTGCGCTAAGCTCTAAAGCAATGCTTCAGGCTTGCTCAGAAGATACTATCAGATCAACGGAATACTTTATTAATTCAATCTTTTGAAACCAAGTCAAAGGAAAGTTATGATCTTTGAAGCTCTGACCTGATAAAAATTTGAAATTCAATAAATGACACACCCCAGTCTAATCTTTCAAAGCATAGACCAAACTTTCTATCGTCTGACCATTTTCCAAATATACTTTAACCGGGATACGTTGATATTCATCGCCTTCAAATGCATCCAGCTCATCCCAATATTGGGGAAGATTCTCGGATATGAATACATAACCCGGAACAATCTCTCCCGAATCACTGAGCTGAATACCCGGGCTACCCAGCTCAGCACCCCAACCACGCTGCTGCAAATACCCACGAATATAACCGGCTTTCCAGCTCCCCCCAATCCGCTCCATGACAGGGGCATTGGGTTGCTGCGGACGAAGCGTGCCGTATACGAATAAACTGTGCATCTTAAGAACTCTTAAACATCATTTTGATGATTACTCTACAAATAGTAGTGCTAGACGCACCTGGTCATAAGCCATTTTAGGCGTAGTCAATTCCACAATCGGACGCAGCTTAATAGAACCGTCATCATTAAAATGTTCCGAATTTTGACGCTTGGTCAAGCGTTTATAAATCTTGCGCACCTGCTCCACGACCTCTTCACCCGGATGGGCAACTGAAATATCCAGTCCCTGCTCTTTATGCAAACGTCCCAAATGATTGATGATGGTTGCCGGAGTCAAACCACGTTCAGTCGCGATATCGGCAATTTCATAGCCTTCTTCAAACAGTTCACGCGTTTCATCTAACGTTGCAGTGGCATAGCTTTGTTTTCCAGCATTCTTGGCAATTTTCTTCTCATTGCGCTGGATTTCAACTTCATTCAAAGTCCCGCCACAATGTCGGATAAAGGCCTTATGCTGTGCCGTCAAATCGACATTTTCAAAATTCGCTTCGGCTTCATCAGAAAGTTCTTGAAAACGGCGATCGGCTTTAATTGCCAGACTATCGAGTTCCAAAGCCTGCTCATTAAAACCTTTTAATCGTAGGCCATTTAAGCTTTTCAAACGGGACAACGCGACATAGCCCTGTCCTTTTTCAAAAGTATGGCTCAGGTCAATCTCGGCAGCTTCCAGGGTCATGCCTTGTGATTTATGAATGGTAATCGCCCAGGCCAGACGCAATGGAATCTGCTGGAAACTGGCAATGGTTTTACCGGCCTCATTGTCTACCGACCAGGTTTCAGGCTCAACCACCAATGTAGTGCCATCGGTCAGTTTGACTTTAGGCAGCACACCATATTCATCATCTTCTTCAAAACTGATCACTTCGCCCAAACTGCCGTTGATATAACCCATATCAAAGTTGTTTTTCACAAACATGACTTTGGCATGTTTTTTCAGGGTTAAGGCCTCAGGCGCTCGCACTGACGATTTTAAAGTCTCGATCAGCTTTTCATTGCCATCACACTGGGCATCAAACTGGCGCGGATCATTGTCAATTTCATTCAGATGTTTAAAGTTAATACTGTCTACATCCATATTATGCGTATACAGGCGCGTATAGGTCTCGCCAATTTCTTGATGTCGCGTGGCCTGTAAAGCCGTACGATGTTCATGGCTAATCGCCTGTGCACGAATCGCGTTCAGGATGTCATTCACATAATCATTGCCCTGACGATGCTGCTCGGTCAAATAACAGACACGAAACTTGGCTTCGACCCAAGCATCCGACATAAAGCAGAATTTGTCGCGGTTACGCTCATCATTTTTACCGACTGGCGGTAACTGGAAAAAGTCCCCTGCTACAATCACCTGAATACCACCGAAAGCTTCATCACTTTCCTTGAAATATTTCAGTACCTGATTGACCAGATTCAGCTGCTTGGCATGCAGCATCGAAATTTCATCGATAATCAGGACTTGCGCATTTTCCAGATGTTCTTTTAAGTATTTGCGCTCTTTCATCCGCTTTAAGTCTTCTTCAGACAAAAAGTCTTTAATGCCAATGCCTGCCCAGGTATGAATAGTCATACCATTCATGTGTGTGGCTGCAATACCGGTCGATGCGGTAATCGCGACGGCGACCTTACGCGCCTTTAAATAATTAATATATTGATTCAGCGTATAGGTTTTTCCTGCACCGGCAGAACCGGTTAAAAAGACATTTTCTCCTGCTTTGAGTAACTTAAGGGCAGTTTCCTGTTTCATAAGAGCAATACCGTAAAAGAACGGCTATAGCCTAACGATTTTTAGCGGAAAAGTTAAGCGTCATGGAGGAAAACAAGCTGTATTGAACTGTCAGGCCTGCAAGTTGAGCCAGTTAATAAAATGCATGGCGATATTACTGTATTCAGCTTCTGCTTTCTGGTTATTCGGATATTCCAGCTGATCAAAAATCACCTGTCCATTCACTAATTGACACCCCAAGATCAAGGGTAGGCGCACAGCAGGATGAGACATACGAAAGGCCACATACTGCCCTTCCAAAATTTGCTGAGCATAGCTTGCCGCCAGACAGTTCCTGAAAATTTTAGATTCCTCTAAAATCCGATCCAAAGTTTTAAGTTCTTCAAAACGCCAGTTGAAATACAGTAAAAATGAAACCTGAGTGATTGGTGTCCAGTTCACCAGTGCGAACTGTTTTTTCAGCTTGGCGATCATTTCCTGCTTTTGAACCTGATCATGCCAGACGACCGCCTGATTAAACAAACTGGTCCAGCTCAGATTTTTCGGTATTTCTGTATGGCTGGAAAAATACTCTACCAGATAGTCACGCACATAACTGTCAAATAGCGACTCACGTACATGCCCGCTTTGCAAATAAAACAGCTGCCTGAACTCAGTAAAAGGAATGCGATAGCGGTGCAGAACATTATAGAAATCACGATTCTGCTGGCTTTGAGGCTGAATATACGCCAGAACCTCATCGGGTAAATGCGCCGTAATTTTATATAAATGCTGCATATAAGCCTGCATCATCCGGCTCAAGTTCAGATAAACCTTTTTAGTCAGCTGATCATCCATTTTAACCACATTGCGCACCAGCTCCATCCATTCGTCCAGATACAGAATTGAAGGGCTAATCGCAATCCGCTGATCCTCAATCGATTGGCGTGTGCCTTTTAATACCACCGCCTGATTATACTGATGCTGAAACCAGTCATGCTGGATTGCATATTCATGCATGCTATGAATAAACAGTCGCGCCGAGACATATTGAAAATATTGCAAAGTCGCCAAAATAATCTGGGGATGAATATGATGGCTGTCTACAAAACTTAAGGCAGTTACTGCAACGCGTACACTGCTATGCTGGATATTATTACTGATCCAGTCCAGTACCTCGGCCGGTTGCTTGAAGATCCAGTTCACGGCACGATGACAATCAAATAGTGGCAATCGGGCTACTTTTTTCTGCCATAAATACGGATGATTTTCCAGGAAATTCCGTTTGGATAATAAATCATCCCGATGCCACACGTCCCGGTTCATCAATCGGACAAAACCGAGCAAATTACTTTGCTCCTCAGCATGCCGATATAGCAAACAGATATCATCAGTATGATCATTCAATTCA
Organism: Acinetobacter sp. 129952; assembly: GCF_056642055.1. The sequence goes on from NZ_JBWVSU010000004.1 coordinate 185,309, forward strand.
TGCAGATTAAAGCGCTCTTCAAAAGACAGCGACATAATCCGGAACAGTGCCGGAGGCAAAAACTGTGCGGCGCTAAAACAGAACTCATCCAGACTGTCCATCAATGACTGGATCGACAGGAATTCATCCTGCTGTAGACACTCCAAAGAAAAAGCCTGTTGCAAGCTTTCAAGAATCTGCTGTGGAATCTCTTGTTCATCCTGAATAAAGTTTTGCATGACAGGTGCTGTATACAACCCGGCCTTGATCAGCTGCTGGTCGATAATCTCAGCTTGAACAATCGACATTTGCTGCAGAAATTCGGACACCCGTTCCAGGCCATTAACCCACGCATAAACCTGAGCCAGGATAAGCTGACGTAACTGTTTGGCTTTGTCGCGTAAATACAGCGAATGCTGTGGTTTTAAATCGCCAGTCAGGAAATAGATATCCTGTAAAAAGAATTCCTCCAGGGCTTCTGCCTTACATTGCTGAAAATAAAAATGACTGTCAACCAAAGCAGGTGCAGCTCCAGAGTCTAGTGCATAGGGAGTATGAAACTGGATATAAAACAGACCATCCAGCAATTCAATCCGGCACTGATCCTGCTGAATTTTTATTAAATTTTGTGCATTCAGATGACCAATTATTGCCATCTGATCAAGATAAAGCTGGTTGAGCTCCGGAGAAATCCGTAAGCATTGTTGTGCCAATAACCTTAAAGATGCTACCAAGCTTTCCTGTTCCATACATGCACCTCGGTCATCTTAGAATCATCTTATTTTTATATTGGATCATGCTGAGTCCTTGATCGCCAATCAATGAACACTTAAAAATACATTATGGCATCACTTGCACTATAAAAAAGTCCCTGCATCCCCATCGCTAAAAATAGAATATCTCAATAGATCATAGCCTAGATTTTATAGAAAGAATTTTTCTTTTTTAGTCTTGCTGACGTAGTACCTTAAGCTCGGCCAAGCCAGTATAAATATGTTGCTGCAAGCTGTATCGAAATGCAATCAGCTCTTCCTGAGTTTGAACCTCAGCAATCGATTGTCGCGGCATAAACTGAAAATAAAATGGCAGGCGTTTGGGGAATAATCGTTTAGGCAAAGATGGAATCACATCGCCCTGACGTAGTAATTTATTGAGTTGTGGTACTTTGAGAAGTTTTTGAAAATATTTATGCTGGATGATCTTATTGGCATCAAAGCCGATCTCATAGACTTCATCCCCACCGAGCGCGGCAAAAGGGACAATATCATAGTTGAATTCCTGAGCCAGCTTTAAAAATCCGTAACGTTGCTTCCAGATCAGTTGATACTGTTCACCCTGACGTTTAAGTACTTCGCGACCGCCTCCCGGAAACACCAGAATGGAGTAGCCCTGCTGCATCACAGCACGTACATAATGCTGGATGCCATCGACTGCCCCAAACTTTTTCACGGCTTCACGCCATAGCGGTACATAAAAATGGCTATGATCCGCAATACTGACCACAGCCACCTTATGTTCGTTATAGAGATAATCAATCAGCATCGGCGAATCAAAGATGCCGTACATGGAATGATTACCGACATACATTGCAGGCCGACTGGCATCAATATATTCTGCCCCTAAAAAGGTAGGGGTAAAATATAATTTGGATAAGGCACTTAAGCGTCTAATCCATTGCCCATCATGTTTGACCTGCAAGCTGTTTGCTCCCTATTGACTCCGGATTATGCTACGCGCTTTTGGACCAGAATCGAACCCACCGAATAACCGGCACCAAATGAACACAACACGCCATATTCACCATCTTCAACTTCATGTGCAGTACGGTGCAAGGCAATGATCACCCCAGCAGAAGAAGTGTTGGCAAACTCATTCAAAATGATCGGCACCAGACCAGGTTTGGCATTTTCTTTGCCGACCACCAGTTTCAAGATCAGCTCATTCATGCTGGCATTGGCCTGATGTAACCAGAAGCGTTTAACACCTGTCGGCTCAATCTGATTCTTTTCCAGTTGCGCAGTAATCATTTTCGCAACCAGTGGACAGACTTCTTTAAATACCTTACGACCATCCTGACGGAAACGTTTGTCGTCAATGTCAGCATTTTCAGAAGTATTCAAGAAACCAAAGTTATTGCGGATGTTATTCGAGAACTGGGTAAACAACTCAGAATCCAGAATTTCAAAACCGGTTTTGCTGTCGGTATTTTCAATAATTGAAGCGGTTGCCACATCACCAAAAATAAAGTGACAATCACGTGAACGGAAATCGGTATGTGCAGAAGTAATTTCCACATTCACCAATAACACACGGCTCGCGCCAGCTTTGATCGCATCATAAGCCTGTTTAAGACCAAATGTTGCTGCAGAACACGCCACGTTCATGTCATAGGCATAGCCTTTGATACCTAGAGCGGTTTGAATCTCGATGGCTACGGCAGGATAAGCACGTTGCAAATTCGAACACGACAAGATCACGATATCAATGTCTTCGGCAGTCACACCGGCATTTTCCATCGCCTGCTTGGCTGCGATTACGCCCCATTCTGCTTGCAGTGAAATTTCATCATCTGCACGTTCACGTAAATTAGGACGTAAGCGTTTTGGATCAAGAATGCCTGATTTTTCTACGACATAACGGCGTTGTACGCCAGATGCTTTTTCAATAAAGTCTGCACTAGAACCACGACGTGCTTCAACTTCGCCTGCAGCGATTTTGTCAGCATTTTCGTGATTAAACAGTTCCACATAAGCATTTAAACTTTCAACTAATTCTTCATTGGTGATGACATGTTCCGGATGGAATAAGCCCGTACCCGTAATGCGGATGCCCATGTAAAATTCCTTATCTGAATTACCTATATCTTAACTGATTCCAAGACGATCCCATACTTTTTGCAAGCGAGTTGGAGACACGGGTGCTTTTGTTTTCATCGGTTGTGAAAACAATGAGATTCTTAACTCCTCGACCATGAAATACAATTCTTTCAGGCGAGGGTCATCTTTAAACTTGAATAATTTTTCCATCCATTGATCAATTTGGTCAATGGCGGAATTGTCCCTTTGTAGATTATTGGGCAAGCGCTCCAAACGCAAGATCAAGGCTTTCAAATAACGTGGAAATTCGATCCATACATCGGAAGGTTTACGATACACAAAGTCAGAAAGGCTCATTAAATCAAGTTGGTCTTCAATATCATTGATATTTTTTTCAAACACAGAATGATCTAAAACCAATAATTTCCGGCGGATTTCCTGCCACTGGATATAAATATCCGTGATCTCTTTCAGGGCAACTTGGCCATAAGTCAAGAAAGATTTTTTTACATCTTCAACCAGTTTTTGGAACTCTTGCGCATTGACAGGTAATTCATTAATAGACATGTGCAGTGTGGCATAAACTAACATTTGTTCCAGTTGTGCCTTATCACCGAGTGGTGAATAAGCCAGCGCCAGAGGTTTGGAAATCTGTTTTTTCAACTGGCGGGTCAAGTCTCCGAGTTGCATATGCACCAGTCGGATCACTCCTTCACGATGTTTTTTGATCGCTTCAGCCTGATCATTAAAAGTCTGAATCACCACACCCGATTCATCTTTCTGCTCCAGGGCAGAAAAAGCTTTAGTCGGAACCAGCGCCTGGTACTGCTTGACCACGACACCGGTGACTTTTTGTGAGGCTTCAAATACAAAGCTTTCCGGGAAGGTTTTAAATTCACCTTTAAGCTGTTTGACCGGACTATGCGTTTCAGTCCGGCAGCGCGCTTTCAGCTCAGCAAGATCACGCCCTTGTTCAATGACACGGCCTTTTTCATCAGTAACTTTAATAAAAGGCAACAGATACTGATCGACCCGGTCAAAGCTGAAATCTTTCTCCGTGATTTGATCGCCTCGCAACTGGAATGCCAAGAAACTAAAAATATGTTTCTGTAAATCCTGCGCATCTACTTTTGCTATGAGTTTTTGTGCAGTATCCGGAATCGGCACCAGATTACGGCGCTTATCCTTCGGCAAAGCTTTTAGCAATGCTTCAATCAGATCCAGACGCCAACCCGGAATCCCCCATGACCAGATACCTTCATCGACCTGGGCCAAGGCTTGCAGGGGAATTTTAACTGTCGCGCCATCTTCATCATGACTCGGATCAAAACGATAGGTTGCAGCCAGACGCAGGCTACCATTGTGCAAATAGTCCGGAAATTGTTGTGTCGTCGGCCGGTCATTCAGCCATAGCGCATCATCATCGACAAATAAATAACGCGGATTCTGAGGCTCAACCGTGGCACGCCAGTCTTCAAAAGTACGACGGCTGGCCACTTCAGGCGGCACTTTCGAGGCATAGAACTGGTAAATGGTTTCTTCATCAACCACCAGATCACGACGGCGTAATTTGTCTTCTACTCGCTCGACTTCTTCCAGTTTAAGCAAGTTATGCTTTAAAAATGGTGGAGTAATGCCTAAATGCCCAGTGGTTAAAGCATCCCGCAAGAAAATTTCATGCGCGGCCGCCTGATCTACTTTTTCATAATTGATTGGGCGTTTCGGCTCAATAATCAGACCAAATAATGAAATCTGATCATAGGCATTCACCACACCAGCTTTTTTCGACCAGTGCGGTTCAAAATAATGATGCTTGAGCAGGTCACGCGCGGCCAGCAGAATCCATTCCGGCTCAATCTTGGCTAGGGTACGCAAATACACCTGGGAAGTCTCGACCATTTCAAAGGCCATCACCCACGGCGTATTGGTCTTGTGCAAGGTAGAAGCTGGGAAAATCCGTGCTTTTTGCTGACGCACCGCCATAAAAACATTACGCTCATCGGTCTTGTTGGCGATAAATGATAAGAGACCGGTCAACAAGGCACGATGCAGATTTTCATAACTGGCTTTATTTTCATTAAATGACAGTTTTAAACCCTTAGCCAAATCCACCAGCTGCTCATGAGTTTTCTTCCATTCACGTAAACGCAGCCAGCTCAGGAAGTGATTACGCGCAAAAGTACGGCGCTTATTTTCACTCATGCTTTCGCGATTATTGTGTAGCGTTTCCCAAAGCTTGATATAGAACAGGAAATCAGAATCGGCTTCACGGAATAGTGCATGTTTCTGATCCGCCTGCATCTGCTTGTCCGCAGGGCGTTCACGCGGGTCCTGAACTGCAAGTGCGGCCACAATCACCAGCACTTCATTTAGCACGCCAAAATGTGCACCACCAAGAATCATGCGGGCTAAACGAGGATCAATTGGCATTTTCGCCATTTGCTGACCGATCTTGGTTAAGCCACTGCTTTGAAGTCTCCCTTTCTCAAAGGGTGAGGCGTTATGCGACGTAAGAGAGGGATTTGCTTGATCATCTTCAGTTTTAGGAGAATTTTTCTCGGCCATTGCCCCCAGTTCAATGAGGAGCTTGCGGCCATCATTCACCAAACGGTGATCTGGCGGTTCGATGAAATCAAAATCCTCCAGTGAACCCAACCCCAGACTTTGCATCTGCAAAATTACAGATGCCAGGTTGGTTCGCTTGATTTCCGGTTCGGTAAACTCTGGACGGCTGAGGAAATCATCTTCAGAATACAGGCGTATACAGACACCCGGCGCAATACGGCCACAACGACCTTTACGCTGATTGGCTGCTGCCTGAGAAACGGCTTCAATCGGTAAACGTTGCACCCGTGAACGATAGTTATAACGCGAAATACGGGCAAAACCGCTGTCAATTACATAACGGATATTCGGAACGGTTAAAGCCGTTTCTGCCACGTTGGTGGCAATAATAATGCGTCGCCCACCACCAGAAGGATTAAAGATTTTTTGCTGTTCAGCCAGCGCCAGACGCGCATATAAAGTTAATACTTCCGTATGGCGTGGCCCATGTTTGATCAGGGTTTCCTGTAACTCGCGAATTTCCTGCTCGGTACTGGCAAAAATCAGGATATCGGCATGTTCGGGATGACCTTTTTCCTGTGCATCCTGAAAGCATTCTTCGACTGCTTTGACCACAGCGCGAGGCAGATTTTCTTCAAAGTCATCAAACTCGTCATCATCACTACCGCCAATGCTCATTTCCGAGATCGGACGATAACGTAGCTCGACTGGGAAGCTGCGGCCTTCCACTTCAAAAATTGGTGCACCATTGAAGTAACTGCTAAAACGGTTTACATCCAGGGTTGCAGAAGTAATGATGACTTTCAGATCGGGACGACGCGGCAACAGCTGCTTTAGATAGCCCATAATGAAGTCGATATTCAGCGAACGTTCATGCGCTTCATCAATAATAATCGTGTCATATTTGGTCAGATAGCGGTCATGTGTCAATTCGGCAAGCAAGATACCGTCTGTCATCAAACGCACAATTGAATCTTGTGAACCCTGTTCCGTAAAACGCACTTTAAAGGAAATTGATTCCCCAAGTTTTTCACCAACTTCTTCGGCAATACGCTGTGATACGCTGCGAGCTGCCAGTCGACGTGGTTGGGTATGCCCGATCATTCCGGTCAGACCACGTCCGGCCAGCATGGCAATTTGTGGTAACTGGGTGGTTTTACCAGAACCGGTTTCACCGGCCACAATAATCACCTGATGCTTTTGAATCGCAGCAATCAGCTTGTCAGTGTATTGGGTAACCGGCAGATCCTGATTCAGCTTGATGTTCGGAAGACGCTCAAGCCGTTGCCGTACTTTCAGATTGGATTTTTCAAATAATTCCTGATACTGCTTGGCATCTGCGTCTTTCCCTTTTTTCAGTCGATTTAAACGGTGACGGTCACGCGCCATTATCCATTGATCTACATTTAAATGACTCTGCACAGAGAAAATACCCACATCAAAAAACCGGAAAGGTTTATTTTACTTGGTTCATTAGATTTCAGATAGTCGTAGTTCTGTTAAGTGCCGGACAAATTGGCTTTGGCTGCCTGATTTCCCACAATTCAGCGCCATAAACCTGTCAAAATATCTATATGACACCCTTGAATTTTCCTGACTAGATTTAATCATCAGTTTAAGTTTGGAATTGATATTTAAATTATTTTGTGGAAATTATGCTTTTTTCCAAATTGACCCTTGAATTTTTTGGTTTCAACATCATGTTTGCTAGCACGAGGAAAAAGAGATAATTTTGTCATCAGGCCATCATCTTGATGCTGCTCAATGAACAAAGCGATTTTGCCGAAGTGGCGCGTTTTTACTTAATTCGGTTTTTCCGATGTTTGTAATGTAAAAATACCATTTTAGCATCAACCAAAATTTCGATACTCTTATTCAAAATCAAAGACTACCTCAATCATGGAGACAATGATGAGCTTAATTAATACTGAAGTTAAACCATTTAAAGCAACTGCATTCCAAAACGGCAAATTCATTGAAGTTACTGAAGCTGACCTGAAAGGCAAATGGTCTGTTGTATTCTTCTATCCAGCTGACTTCACTTTCGTTTGCCCAACTGAACTTGGTGACCTTGCTGACAACTACGCTGAATTCCAAAAACTAGGCGTTGAAATCTACTCAGTTTCTACTGACACGCATTTCACTCACAAAGCTTGGCACGATTCTTCAGAAGAAATCAAAAAAATCCAGTATGTAATGGTTGGTGATGCAAACTGGACTCTTGCTAAAAACTTTGACGTATTAATCGAAGCTGACGGCCTTGCTGATCGTGGTACTTTCGTGATCGATCCAGAAGGTAAAATCCAAATCGTTGAAATCAACGCTGGTGGTATCGGCCGTGACGCTCAAGAACTTCTTCGTAAAGTTAAAGCAGCTCAGTACGTACATGCTCACCCAGGCGAAGTTTGCCCAGCTAAATGGAAAGAAGGCGATGCAACTCTTGCTCCTTCAATCGACCTAGTGGGTAAAATCTAATTTTAATTAGATTGAACTGATTCAAAAACCACGCTTTTTAGCGTGGTTTTTTATGGTTTGAACTTTTATGTCAGCACAATACTGGATTTTATTTTTTAAAATTATTTTATTAGAACTTAAAATATTATAGTCCTATTTTTTTCTTGATCCATCATATAAAAATTCAGGCATATCTTTTGCTTCGCTTTCTCATAATCCTTACCCATTCTTACAATTGAGCTATACATCTGCAGAGCCATATGGCATAAGTTCAAATGATAAGATAAGAAATATTCAGTGGAGGAACGCATATGCAAAAACTGCTTACCGTGATTTCTTGGAAATACAATCCCTCAAGCCGCCACCTGAAAATTGTATACAGTAATGGTCATACCGAGCTGTATCATCCCGTACCTGAATTTATTTATGACAACCTGTTAAGACGCCAAGACAAAGCTGCATTCGTGGAAAAGTATCTCGAATATAATTTACATTTTAATAAAATTTGCATGGATTAGAGCGAATCGAATTAACGAAATCCCACCATCAGCAAACCTGCGCCTATGGGTACACTACTCATAATAAAACGTGGGTCTTGCTGAATTAAGGCAATAAACTCTTCGACTTCTGCTGCATGTGAAATGACATTATCAACTACCAGTAACCCGCCCTTTGCTTTAAGTAATCGACTCAAATGTGGCCAGTAACTGACATAAGCATCTCGTTCAGCATCTAACAGGATAAAATCAAATATTTCCTGTTCTGCCTCCAGATAAACTTGAGCATCAATCACTTTAAAATTGATTAAGTCTGCAAGATCTATTTCTGTCGCATATTGCTTTGCCTGAGCAACCCGTTCTGCATCAACTTCAAGAGTTGTAATCATGGCTTGAGTCTGCCGAGCCGCTTCCGCCAGCCATAGAGTGGAATAACCGGTAGAAGTGCCAATTTCCAAAATACTTTTCGATTGTTGCGCACGAATCAGCATAGACAAAAATTGACCGGATTCTGGCTCTATATTGCGATATCGGTGCAGGCGATCTGCCTGCTTATGATCATGCATATGAAATTTTTCATATAATTCTTGCATGAATATTTCAAATTCATCTGAGTTTTGCATCACTCTTCCCTGAGTCTGTTGGGCTTAAAGTGCCTGAATCAATTTAAAACGCTCCACTTCACGATCATCGTTAGTGGTAATGGTTTCAGTGAACATCGTTAAAGGACGTACCCAAATTGAATAATCCCCATAGAGACATTGATAAACCACCAGCTTTTCTTCAGTTTCACTGTGCGTGGCGACATGAAACACCTGATAAAGCTGTCCCTTATAATGTTGATAAATACCGCGTTGTAATTCCATCATTCAAGTCTCAAATATCTTGTTTTAATCTTAGCTGAAAATCCTTATTCTTGCTCTAAACTACTTGAAAATTAATCTTTTTACCCCATATAGAACTTTGAAATTAATGATGAATTTTTTAATAAATCTGTAAATCCGATCAATAAAATAAAAACAAACTGTTTTACCTATTTGTTCAATTCATTTAATATCCTGTTATCAAATAAACATTTACTCCTTTGGAGACGTTAGCAATGTTAGATCAAAATACTTCAGCTCAACTTAAAACCCTATTAGAACGCCTAGAAGGCCCGATTGAACTGGTCGCGACTTTAGATGGCTCTGACAAGTCAGCCAAAATCCAGGAACTGGTTTCCGAAGTAGCTGCACTGTCTGATCTGGTGACTGCACGCTTTGACGGGAACAATGCACGTGCGCCAAGCTTTGGTATTGCTAAAGCTGGTGAAGAACCACGTGTATTCTTTGCAGGCTTGCCAATGGGCCATGAGTTCACTTCGCTGATTCTGGCATTGCTGCAAACTTCAGGTTATGCACCGAAAGTCTCTGATGAAGTGCTGGCGAATATCAAGAGCCTGAGTGTTCAATCTAACTTTGACGTGTTCGTATCATTAAGTTGCCATAACTGTCCGGATGTGGTTCAGGCACTTAACCTGATCGCCATCTATAACCCAGGCACTACAGCGACCATGATTGATGGTGCTTTCTTCCAGGAAGAAGTGGAAGAACGCAAGATCATGGCAGTACCAATGGTGTTCCAGGACAACCAGCATATCGGTCAAGGTCGTATGACACTGGAAGAAATCATTGCCAAGCTGGATAGCAATGCAGCCGCGAAAGATGCGGAAAAGCTGAATGCCAAAGATGCCTTTGATGTCCTGGTGATCGGTGGTGGACCTGCGGGGAATACCTCTGCCATCTATGCAGCACGTAAAGGCATCAAAACCGGGATCGTGGCGGAGCGCATGGGCGGTCAGGTCATGGATACCATGGACATTGAAAACTTTACGTCTGTACAGAAGACCCAAGGTCCGAAGTTTGCAGCCGAGATGGAAGCCCACGTGCGTGAGTACGGGGTCGACATCATGAACCTGCAACGTGTCTCTAATATCAAAGGTGCGGATGAAACGGCCAACGGTCTGGTTGAAGTGACCTTGGAAAACGGGGCAAAACTTGAATCAAAAACCGTGATTCTGTCGACCGGTGCACGCTGGAGAGAGATGAATGTTCCAGGTGAGCAGGAATACAAAACCCGTGGTGTAGCCTACTGCCCGCACTGTGATGGTCCACTGTTCAAAGGCAAACGTGTTGCTGTGATTGGTGGCGGTAACTCAGGTGTTGAAGCCGCGATTGACCTGGCAGGGATTGTAGAACATGTCACGCTGGTGGAATTTGATACTAAGTTGCGTGCGGATCAGGTGCTGCAAGACAAACTCAACAGTTTGCCAAACACTACGGTGATCAAGAATGCCCTCTCGACTGAAGTACTGGGCGATGGCTCACAGGTGACCGGCCTGAAATATAAAGACCGTGCCACCGATGAAGAGCATGTGGTTGAGCTGGCGGGGATCTTCGTGCAAATCGGTTTGTTGCCAAATACGGACTTCCTGAAAGAAACAGCTGTTGAGCTAACCAACCGTGGCGAGATTGTGATTAATGACCGCAACGAAACCAATGTGAAAGGCGTATTTGCTGCAGGTGACTGTACCACTGTACCCTACAAGCAGATCATCATCGCGACCGGTGAAGGTGCCAAGGCGTCATTGTCTGCTTTTGATTACATTATCCGTTCTGGGCAGTAAGTTTTAGACTAGCTCAAATAAAGCCCGCTTGATGCGGGCTTTATTTTTAATTGATTTTGTCATTATCTTTTTAGATTCAACTATATTTTCAAATAATGAATCATTTAATCATTTTCTTGATATGATCTTAGTCATGTAATTAATTTTTATCCTATATAGATACTATGTAATTGTCAGCAATCTCGTCTTGCCAGCCCAGAAAAGCTCTCCTATGATAGAGCAACAAATCATCTTTCATGATCGAAGAATAAAAAGGATAACATCCTGGGAGAAGAAAAATGCAGTATCAATATCATTGTGCCTGCTGTGAAAAAGTAGTCGACTCTACAGAAAAATCATGCTCAAACTGCGGCTCACATCATATTCGCAGCCCTTTTGGTTTCTGGATTTTATGTCTAATCGCCTGTCTCGTTACAGCTATCGTATTTAAAGTGGTGCACTTGTATGTACAGTCCCAACAAGAAGTACCGGCACAACACTCGCTATTGGATGTTTTAAAAGAAGAAGATAAAAGACTTCGCTAAATTTATTCATCTGACAGTAAAGACCTGTTGGTTCAAACAGGTCTTTTTATTAATCTTGAATAATTCAAATAGCGATGCGGAAAATAGCCTCATGAAATCCAGATTTGATTTACAATAGCTGTGGATTTGAATGAGAGATGTGCCATGGTTCAGTTAATTAAAAAAGGTGGATTACGCGAACGTGCTAACCGTAGCCGCAGCTATCAAGGCTCTGAAAATACTGAAACCACCTTAAAGCCTAATCGTTATCAAACGGCGGTTAAAACACCAGACAATTTAGCCTCTCCTTCCCCGACCTCACCAATATCTCCAGCATTAAATAAAGATACACCCCTTAATTCATCAGAATAAGTGCGTCATACCATAACCACAATGCAAATAGCAGAAATAGTCCGCCTGACATCATATCAATGTAACTCCCCGAACGCTGGTACAAGATTTTAATTTTTGGTTGGGAAATCAACAGCATCAATAAAGCAAAGGTGATAAAGGTCTGCAAAGGAATAATCACTGCCAGCTGTGCTTTCAAATAATCGGAAGCAGACGAACTCAAGGCCAGTGAAAATACGCTACTAAAATAGATCAGTGTTTTGGGATTAGAAAGATTGGTCCATAAGCCCAACATAAAATAGTTTTTAGCTTGCACCTGTCCATTTGTATCGTCGTCGGCCTGATGTCTATTTTTAAAGCTATGCACACCACCCTTTAACATGCCCCATCCCATTTTAGCCAGGAACACACCACCGAGCACCATCAATACCTGTTGAATCCATGGAAACTGGTCAATTAACACGGTAAAACCCGCAAGTGTCAGTACTACCCAAACTACAATACCGGCAGAGATCCCAGCAATAACTTTCAGGGCATTCTGGCGTGTAGTGGATGCGGCACTTTTGGCAATGAGCAAAACATCGGGACCGGGACTGAGTTGAGCAACAAAATGCAGGAGACAGATCGTAAAAAGCAGAGACATTAAAATTAAGGTAAATTTATAAAAATATATTATAACGTTTGTTCAAAGACATTAGAAAGTTCCAATAAAAAAACCGAATCATCAGATTCGGCTTAAATAGAGCTTTTTTTTAAATAAAACATTTATTTTGGATTGATATCTTTCATTTCAATTTTTTTCGCCTCAGGTCTCACTTCACGTGCTTCACCATCAATAATGGTGGAATCACCGCGACCTGATTGCTGATTTTGCATATCCTGCATTTGACGCATCATCTCGGCAAATGGATTCTGGCCTTGTGCCCCACCCATATCGCCCATCATGCCACCCATCATTTTTTCCATCATGAGTTGCTGACGCTTCATCATCGCTTTCATTATGGCAGCCTTAAAGACCTGCTGAACCGCTGGAATGAGCATCAATACTGCCAATACGTCGGTAATCAATCCAGGAATAAGCAGAAAGAAACCTGCCAGAATTTTAGGTAAATTTCCTGTTAATGCAGGATCTGCACTCATCTGTCCCATCTGCATTTGCTGCATTTGTGGCATGACACCGGCCGAGTATTTACGGATCAGATTCATACCAATAAAGAATGCGGCTACAAACCAGAAAAATACGTACCACATGCTCCCGACGAGGTCACCCACGCCAATCCAGACCAGTACTTCTAGGATTACGCCTGCAAGGATAATAAGAAATAATTTCATGAAAATTAATCTAATCTCAGTAAAATAAATAATAGGATGCTGGAATCAACTGCTTCATCAGGATCAAGCTTTTTTGATACGCTTATGTAACAATATGGGCATTATTCTATTTTTAAAGTGCGGGCATGTCATTAATTATTGGGATTGACCCCGGTTCTCGTTTAACCGGTTACGGAATTATCGAAAAAGACGGCTCCAAACTGACTTTTGTTGATGCCGGCACCATCAGAACAGAAACGACAGAAATGCCTGAACGTTTAAAACGGATCTTTGCCGGCGTGGAGCGCATTGTAAAATTTTATGGTCCCACTGAAGCTGCAGTCGAACAGGTCTTTATGGCACAAAATCCGGATTCTGCCTTAAAACTCGGTCAGGCCCGTGGTGCTGCTGTTGCGGCACTGGTCAATCTGGATTTGAAAGTCGCTGAATATACTGCGCGCCAGATCAAGCAGTCGGTAGTGGGTTATGGCGCTGCGGATAAAGAACAGGTGCAGATGATGGTAATGAATATTCTAAAACTCAGCATCAAACCGCAGCAGGATGCCGCCGATGCTTTAGCTGCTGCTATTTGTCATGCCCACGCCTCAGGCAGTATGAGTAAAATGGCGGTATTGAATGCGTTGGGTGGTATGGCACGCGGCCGGAGTCGCGTCAGTAGCCGTCGTCGATAAGGTTTAACGCAATATTATAAAGTCTTGAGCATCTAGCTCAGATTCCAGATACTCTTGAATAACCGCTTGTACGATTGCACGAGCAAGCCCTTTCCAACTTCGTGTAATCATTTCCTGAAGTTGGGAGTCTGTTCCAGCAATAACGGCCTCCACCTCACCTGTGCTCAAGTTCTTCACATATCCTTTCAGTCCAAGCGCCTGAGCCTGCTCGGCAAACCAGTAACGGTATCCGACTCCTTGAACTTGGCCTGAAATATTCAGTTTGATGACTGGCACACTATTCTCCTTAGCGATTCACGACCTGATAAATCGCATGTTTCATATCCTGTGCCTGCAAGCCACGTTCGCCATTTTTGGCCAGTTCATCACCTGCAAGTGCATGCAGCGTCACAATTTCATGCAAATAAATTTTTTGCGCAAATTGCGCCTTTAGACTGGCAATCATGCCGGCCAGCACATCCCCCATTCCGCCAGTTCCCATACCGGCATTCCCGGCATTGCAGATGTAAAGCCTTTCTTCCAGAATCAGGCTGCCTGAACCTTTTAGCACCCACTGTCCCTGATATTTTTGTTGCAGGGCATGAATGGCTGCAATCCGATCCATTTCAACTTCCGCAGTGCTACATGCTAGCAAAGTTGCAGCTTCTCCTGGATGTGGTGTGGCATAATTCTGGGAATTCAAAACTTGAGGCTGCTTGGCCAGAAACCATAAGGCATCCGCATCCAAAACAACCTCCAGATCAGATTGCTGAGTCAGCTCAAACCAAGCTGTATATTGTTGCTCTGACCAAGAATCACGACCTAATCCCATGCCAAAACAGACTGCATCGACCTGCTGAATCAGTGCTTGGCGTTGCTCCTGAGTTAAAAGATTGATATCACGCAGCATGATATTTGGTGCACGTGACAAAATCGCAGTATGGTGTTTTGCATCACAAACGATGGTGACTTTACCTGCTCCGGCAGCAAATGCTGCCTCTGCCGCCATGATCACTGCCCCACCCATATCAGCATGTCCACCAATCACTAAGACATGACCATAACTGCCTTTATGACCAAAGGCTTCACGCTTGGGCAATTGAATCTCATGCGATGAAAGACAAGCAGTCGGCTGAAGCTCAGTATCTGTTGGAATAGCAGAAATCAGTTCGATCTTGCCCGCATATTCTTTGCCTTGTCCGGTAAACAGTCCTGCCTTAAGCCCTAAACCCGTGAAAGTGTAGTCAGCTTTAATCGCAACAGGCAAAGGCTGGCCGGTATTGGCATCCAATCCACTCGGAATATCAATTGAGATTTTTAATCCAGTTTGCTGATTGATCGTTTGAATAACATTTTGCCAGTCAAAGTCCAGCTGACGGTTCAGACCAATTCCGAATAATGCATCGATATAGACCTCACATTCAGATTGAAAATCAAAATGCGAATAAGGCTGCAAGCCAGCTTGCTGAGCTTCCTGCACAGCCGATGCTAAATCTTTGGAATTACCCAACTCAACTGCATAAATATCAACACTGAAGCCCGCCTGTTTGAGATATTTGGCCACAAGATAGCCATCGCCGGCATTATTACCCTGACCACAGCAGACAGCGATTTTTTTTATTTTTTGCTGGGAAAATAAAGTGATCAGCCGCTGACTAATCCCCCAGGCGACTTGTTGCATTAAACCGTAGGAACTATTTTGCTGTTGAAACCAGCGCTGCTCCCATGCTTGTAGATCACGGCTATGGTAAACTTGTTGCTGCATTTCTTATTCCCTGTCTTTGGTTTATGGCAACTCCCGATTCTCAAGCGCAAATTAAAGTTTATCAACAAGATCCAGCCGAGCTAAAAGCATGGATTAAAGCGCAGGCTTTAGAATTGGGTTTTTCTGATTGTGTCATTGCCAAACCAGATGCTCAAGCAGAATTAGCACGCTTACAGGAATATCTGGATCGTGGTTATCATGGTGACATGAAGTTTCTGGAAGAGAATCTGGAAAAACGTGCCAATCCCGCCTTACTGGTTCCCGGCACACGTAGCATTATCTGTGTGCGTATGGATTATCTGGTCGACGCACCAGAACCACGTTATATCCCTTATGCACCCAACTCTGCCATTATCGCGCGTTATGCCCGTGGCCGAGATTATCACAAAACCATGCGGGGTCGCCTGAAAACCTTGGCGACAAAAATCCGGGGAAAAATCGGAGATTTTGAATCACGCCCATTTGCCGATTCTGCGCCAATTTTTGAAAAATCGCTGGCTGAAAGTGCCGGCATGGGCTGGACAGGTAAACACACCCTGCTGATTCATAAAACATCAGGCTCATTCTTTGTGCTGGGTGAACTGTTTACTTCACTGGAACTGCCCTTTGATGAACCCGCGACTAAACATTGTGGCTCCTGTACCGCCTGTATCGACATCTGTCCGACTCAAGCGATTGTCGAACCGTACATGCTGGATGCACGACGCTGTATCGCCTATCTGACCATCGAATATAAAGGCATTATTCCAGAAGATTTGCGACGCGGAATTGGTAACCGGGTTTTTGGTTGTGACGATTGCCAGCTGATATGTCCATGGAACAGTTTTGCCCAAGTGACCTCGATAGAGGATTTTCATCCGCGGCATGGACTGGATCAAGTGAGTTTACTGGATTTATGGCAATGGGATGAAGCCACCTTTTTAAGTGCGACTGAAGGCAGTCCGATGCGTCGTACGGGTTATCAAAGCTTTATGCGCAATATCGCCATTGGTTTGGGCAATGCACCCTTTGATGGGCAGATTATTCCGGCCCTTCAGCAACAGCGTAATCAACATGATGAAATTGTGCAGGTACATATCGATTGGGCTATTCAAGAACAACTGGCAAAATCCAGTTAATTTTCCATCTTTACCTAGCGTCACAGTTTCACTTAAAAGCCTTACACACCCATGTTTCAGACTATGGCATAAATAAAAATAGTCAGAAATGAAGTGGAGGAAAGATGATGTCATCAAAAAATCCAAATCAAGAACTGCTGGAGCAGCTTCAGCATGACCAGCAGAAGCAACAACAGCAGCAGCCGCAACATGGCCCGATTAATTCCCCAAAAAACAATCAGCATGAACAGGATCAGCGCGTGTTTAACAAGCAGCACCGTAGTGATCTGCCTGGCCAGGATATTCATGGAAATCACAGTAATAAATAATCTGGCAACTGAAAAACAAAGCTCACCTCGTGTGGGCTTTGTCATTTATATAAGGTCATATTTTGCTAGTGAAGCAAAAGCTTATTTTTATTAAGATGAACCGAATGATAAATAAGCACAGATAGGGAAAGAGATGAACAGTAGTGATGCGGTACGTAATGATTGGTCACGTGAAGAAATACAAGCTCTATATCAACAGCCTTTAATGGATTTAGTGTTCCAGGCGCAACAGGTTCATCGTGAACATTTCACTGCGAATACCGTTCAGGTGAGCACCCTGCTTTCGATTAAAACCGGTAAATGTCCTGAAGACTGTAAATACTGTTCACAATCAGCGCATTATGATTCCAAACTGGAAGCTGAAAAACGCATTGCAGTCGATAAAGTGATTCAGGAAGCCAAACAGGCGCTGGCATCAGGCAGTTCACGCTTTTGTATGGGGGCTGCATGGCGCAACCCGCATGAACGCGATATGCCTTATGTGCTGGAAATGGTACGTGAAGTTAAAGCACTCGGTCTGGAAACCTGCATGACACTGGGGATGCTAAATGGATCACAGGCTGAACGCTTGAAAGATGCAGGACTGGATTATTACAACCATAATCTGGACACTTCTCGTGAATACTATTCACATATCATCAGCACGCGTAGCTTTGATGATCGTCTGGATACTCTGGATCATGTGCGTCAAGCTGGTATGAAAGTCTGTAGTGGCGGTATTGTGGGTCTGGGCGAAAGTCGTGATGACCGGATTGGTTTGTTATATGAGCTTGCAACTCTGGCAATCCATCCTGAATCTGTGCCAATTAATATGTTGGTGCCGATTGAAGGCACACCGATGGCAGATGTAGAAAAACTGGATGTGATTGAATGGATTCGTACCATTGCCGTAGCACGCTTGTTGATGCCTAAAAGCTATATTCGCCTTTCTGCAGGGCGTGAATCCTTAAGCGATTCGGATCAGGCTTTGGCATTTATGGCTGGTGCCAATTCTATTTTCTCTGGTGAAAAACTGCTGACGACCCCTAATACATCCCAAGGTCGAGATCAGCAACTTTTTGCAAAATTAGGTTTAGTTGCAGAACAGCCAAAACCGAGTGTTCGCAGTCTGGCTACAGATGCCATGGCAAGCTAACAACTGTTTAACTTGATGAACTTGCAGAAAAGTTATGTGCAGTAATTAAAATACCATAACGGGCATTCAGATAATCTCCGACTCGGATTTGATCTACTCCATTAGCATGATGCACCATCAGCGCTTGCGTGACTGCATCATAACTAAAGGAGTCATAACTATCTTGATGCAGGCTAAGCCAGTGCAGCGTATCTGCCAGGTTGCTGTCGACGATATAGGTATCTGCATGAAAATCTTTGCTCATATGCCTGTTCATCATGTTGAAATTTCCCTTTAATTTTAACGGAAATTAGCCCATAACAAGCATAAAAAAGTGAGCCATTGCTCACTTTTCTTGCAAAAACTTTAGTCCTTATTCGTACCGCACTTACGACACTCCCTGTGTTCCCCGATTTCTTGCATTTGCTCATATTCATAAATATGCAAACAAAACAATTTTCTTAAAAGCTGAAGCATCATTGAAACTCCTGTTTAATCATTTTTTTAATACGCTTCTTAAGATATTCCGTCCTGAAACATCATGATTTTTGACTAAAAAATCATCTCATATTAATTAGCATAATTTTTTCAGTTGTAAAATGCATTTCATCTACTTTTCACTTTTTTTGCAGATATTCTTTGAACTACATCACAATTATTTCATAAATATGAACTTTTTTTTTGATTAAAGAGGATGTTTATGGAATCTAGATAACAAAAGTAATATCTGAGGGAGATGCTTTTTTATTAAGCTGGTAACGAAGAATCTTTATTGAAAGGCAAACCAGAAAAGTTCATTATCAGTGGAGGCAACCCATTTTAAGTCCTTCGAGATAAGAACGACGATCAATTAAGTGAATTGCTTACTTCAGATTTCATAATATCCAAAAACAAAAAACCCCTTACGATTAATGCACGTAAGGGGTTGTTTTATATGGTGGGCCCAGACAGACTTGAACTGTCGACCAACGGATTATGAGTCCGCTGCTCTAACCAACTGAGCTATAGGCCCTATATGCTGAAAACTTTATTTATCAATAAGTTCAGGCGTCATGAATACTAGCTAAGATTTTTTGGAAAGACAAGTGCTTTTATAACTGCTTGAACATTTAGGCAGCAATCATAAGCGACTAGTCTTGGCCAAAATTTCAGTTACTTAAGACTTCAGTATAGGAGGCATATAGAAAAATGAGATACATGCTGCATCATTTAAGATAAATGAGCCTGTATCTTGAATTTAATCCGGTTTACTAAGCGTAAAACTGATAGATTTAAGGTCTTAGTATATCTATAAGGTATCAAAATTCTTTATTACTCAGGCAGCAATGTTAAAGGAATAGCCTAGAACTAAAGAAGATAGAATGACTAGAATTCAGACTTCATTTCTTCGTCTTTATGTAAATCCTGCTTAATTTCGATCAAAGACCATACAATTATAAGCGCAAAAATCAATAAGGAGACTACGAAGGCTGTCATGTACGTCATACTTTTCAATCTCAGAGTAGAAAGAATAAGAAAATAGAAAAGACCTGTATCAGTCTTCTTCGACAAAAGTCTAATAACTAAAGTGTGCTCTGGATAGTCATTTTTTCATCATTTTAAGACTTTTTTTGTATCTACTAATATTTTTAAGATATTAATATTATTTTATTTATATATATTAACTCTTAATCTTGCAGCTTAAAAAGATGAATAAATCATAGATTTTTACATTATTCGCTGATTTTATTGGAAAGCCTATTGACTGTATGGGCGAACAAGATGAAATTATGCAGTTCTCTACATACAGCTTTTACTTATCTGTGCTTATGCTAAATAAATTCCTTGGCGAATCTGCATTTAAACTTGCAGGTTGGCAATATCATGTCGAACCAGATGTGCTTGAAGATAAACAGGTTATTATTGGATTTGAACATACCTCAATGATGGATGCGGTACTGTCAATTGCCCTGTTCCAGATCTATGATCTCAAGGTACATACCTTGATCAAAAAAGAATTATTTAAAGGACCCTTCAAGCCATTATTGAACGCTGTGGGTGGTATTCCGGTTGACCGCAAGGCCAGTAAAGATATCGTGACCCAGATGGTGGAACATTTTCAGAACAATGAAAAGTTCAATCTGGTCATTGCACCCGAAGCAACACGTGCTAAACAAGGTGAAGCACGCAAACCGATCCGTACCGGTTTCTGGCATATTGCCAAGGCTGCCAATGTACCGATCGTGCTATTATATGCCAATTCCAAAACCAAGCAAGGCGGTATTCTCGGCAAGATTTATCCGACAGATCTTGCGCATGACCTGGCTTTGATCAAACAACTTTATAAAGACAAGGTTGGTCTGGATATCGTTATTCCAGAATAAGCTTTTTAAAAAGAAAAGCACGGACATAATCAGCGATTCTGCTATTTATGTCCAAGTCATCTGTCCATATAAATGTATAAATAGAATTATAAATTCCCCTATCCTCTTTCTATTTTTCCTCGATATTGCACTTTTTTTGTTTTTATCCTGAAATCTCAAATCCAGACACTTTTTTTTAAAAAAACGCTTATGGTAGAATTTCGGCATTCTGATAGGCATACAGCCAATCTACAAGGAGCATAGTTCGCATGGCGGGTCATTCCAAGTGGGCCAATATTAAGCATCGCAAAGCAAAACAAGATGCGAGTCGTGGTAAAGTTTTTACCAAATACATTCGTGAATTAACCACTGCTGCAAAGCTTGGTGGTCCAGATACTGCAAGCAACCCTCGTCTACGTGCTGTGGTTGAAAAAGCATTATCAGTGAATATGACACGTGACGTGATCAACCGTGCCATTCAACGTGGTGCTGGTGGCGAAGATAACGACGACCTGAAAGAAGTGACCTACGAAGGTTATGGTGTAGGTGGTGTTGCGGTTATTGTTGAAACCATGACTGACAACTTGAACCGTACTGTGCCTGACGTACGTCATTGCTTCTCTAAAACTGATGGTAACCTAGGCACTAACGGTTCGGTGGCATTCCTGTTCACGAAACGTGGCGAGATTACTTTTGAAGATGTGTCTTTGGAAGATCAAATCATGGAAGTGGCATTAGAAGCAGGTGCGGAAGACATCGAAGTCACTGAAGATGAAATCCTGGTGATTACTACACCTGAAGCTTTCGGTGATGTTCAAGATGCTTTAACTGCTGCAGGTTTAAAATCTGACAATGCTGAAGTGGTGATGAGTCCTTCAACCAAAGCAGAAATCACCGACATCGATCAAGCGAAAAAAATCATGAAAATGATTGATATGCTTGAAGATCTGGATGATGTACAAAACGTATATACCAACGTTGAATTCTCAGATGCTGTTTTAGCAGAACTTGATGCTTAAATATGACTAATTCAAAAAACGCACCTTAGGGTGCGTTTTTTTATGGCTGTCTATCACCCTAGCTTTGATTAAACTTTATTGAGTAATCCGCTACAGTTAAAGACATTATATTCTTTAATGACAAAGCTGGAATGCAGTGCCACCACATGCTCAATTTTTCCAATCCGCTTAAGCAGGATTTCACTATAATTTTCCATATCCCTTGCCACCACTTCGACAATAAAGTCCGCAGACTGACCGGTGACCAAAAAGGCATTAATCACTTCGGGAATGCTTTCCAGTTCTTCCAAGAATTTAGCAAAAGTATCGCTATCATGTTTGCTTAAGGATACCTGCAACAGCACATGCAGACTGAAACCTAATTTTTGGTAATTGATTTCACGTTTTAAGCCACTGATAATATTATGATCGATTAAATGTTTAATCCTGCGATGGACCGAACTGACAGATAAATTCACCCGTTCGGACAGTTCATTCAAATTGACATCTTCATGGGTCAATATTTCTAGAATATGTTTATCGAAACGATCCAGTTCCATTTTTATACTCTTATATCAATAATCAATAGATGCAGAAAATTTTGCGCCATCTCTGTTATACAATATTTATTTATTTTTCACAAAATTTTCATATTCTGAAATTTTTTTCCAAATGGGATCTTATTTTATAAATACGGTTTTCATACTGAATCAAATGACCGTTAATCGCATTAATTAAAAATATGACCAATGGTATTTTACATTAAATCTTTATTTTTAAATTATTTAAATTGGGTAAACATGGCAACAGATAGGCTATTCCCCTCAGCCCCCACACGACTTAACCGTCCATCTTTTACAAGTGTATAGAAATAGATTAAAACAAAGGCGCTTTAAAAACAAAAATAGCGCATTTCAAAAATATTACACAAGGAACGGTCATGGCTTCTAAACTTTTAAGCTTGATAAAAACAAAAGTGAGTCCTGTTTTAACCGTCGAAACCCAAACGAAGAGCTTATTGGGCGGCTTATTCGGTGGAACGACATCAGGTACCCTCACCAATCTTATTGGCAATCTCACCGGATCCAATACTCAACCTTCAGTCAGCTCATTATTAAATAATCTCCTTTCTGGAAGCAGCCTGAGTACGACAAATCTCAGCAATTTATTAACTCAATTTTCTGGTTCGAATGCCTCAAGTTTAAATATTCAAAGCCTGATCAGTAGCTTAACCCAATCCAATGGCGGTAGCTTTAATATTACCCAGGTCACCAACTTATTAAAGAGCTTAATGGGGAGCAATAGCAGCAGCCTAGATCTTGAGGCTATTTCTAAACTGGTGGGCGGCTTATTGGGCGGCAGTACGGGCAATATTGATATTGGTAAAATTTCTCAACTGGTCGGTGGCCTGATCGGCGGTTCAAGTAATATTGATATCGGTGCCATCGCAGGTCTGGTCGGCAACCTAATTGGCGGTAATGGTGATATCGATATTGCGCAAATTGCTCAGCTGGTGGGTGGCTTAATCGGTGGTTCAAGCAATATTGATATCGGTGCGATCGCAGGTCTGGTCGGCAACCTGATCGGCGGTAATGGCGAGATTGATATCGCACAAATCGCTCAACTGGTTGGCAGCCTGATTGGTGGTTCTGGCGGTTTAGGTGATATAGATATTGGAGCAATTGCAGGTCTGGTGGGTGGCTTAATCGGTGGCAATGGCGAGATTGATATTGCGCAAATCGCTCAACTGGTTAGTGGCCTGATCGGCGGTTCTGGCGGATTGGGCGGTGTAGATATTGGTGCCATCGCAGGTCTGGTCGGCAACCTGATTGGCGGTAATGGTGAAATTGATATCGCACAAATTGCTGAATTGGTCGGTAGTCTGATCGGTGGTTCTGACGGTTTAGGTGATATAGATATTGGAGCAATTGCAGGTCTGGTGGGTGGCTTAATCGGTGGCAATGCAGGCGGTGATTTTGATCTTGGTGCTATTACCGATTTAATTAGCGGCTTTGTAGGCGGAAATGCAACAGGTGGTTTTGATGTCGGTGGCTTCACTGACTTACTGAGCGGTCTGATTGCGAATGGTTCAAATGGCATAGATTTAGGTGGATTATTAGGCAATCTCAATCTCGGTAGCGATCTGGATCTGGGTGGTATGATCGAAGGTATTTCCTCTGCTTCAAACGGCTTTGACTTAGGCAGTATTGCCGAAGGTGTTGGTCAGTTGGTTGGTAGTGGCTCTTCGATTGAATTGCCTGACCTCGGTGATCTTGTCCAAGGTGTGGGTACGACTGATTCCAATATTGATCTGTCTGCTATCCTGCCGGGCATTAAAGATACAATTGAGAATATCGGCAGTGGCGGTTCTTCATCCGGATTTGATTTTGGTTCACTCCTCAATAATTTTACTAAAAATATTGATATCGACCAGACTAATCCTTGGGGTTAATCATAATCTCATTAAAAAACGCGCTTCATGCGCGTTTTTTTAATTCTTGAATTAGCATTTAAACTTATACACCACGCCAGTCTACCCGTGCATTGCGTTCGGTTCGGTAAATACGGCAAATATATTCACCCAGTGGTAGCTCATTCAAATACTGCTGATAGTCGCGATATTCTTCGGACAAGGTTTCAAAATTTTCTTTTTCCCACGGCGTACCTGGAATCGCCAGAAGCGGTGCCAACATGGAACAGACTGCAATATCCGCCAGACCTAAACGATTTCCGACAAAATAATTCCCACCTTGGCTGACCAGCATCTGATTGAGCTGCTGTACCGCAACATCAATATGCTGTTTGGATTCCGCCACGGTTTCTTCATTCAATGCATAACCCTTGGCCACCATCGCTTTCAATAAAGGTTTAGAAAATTTTTCAAACTGGCGCAGATAGCCCTGCTCACCAATTAAAATATCCAGAGATTCATGATCAGAAGTCAGTGCTTGAGAGAGCATCCAGCGACGGACATGACGACCCAATTCCAGGGTAATTTCATTAATTTCTAAGGCTTTATTTCGAAAATGTCCTTCTGCGTACAGTAAGCGGTGTTCTGGATAAGTATCATCCAGATATAAAGCAATCTGGGTGGAATCTGCGATCCATCGGTCCTGATCACGCAAAATAGGCAGACGATTCTGTCCTGTTTTCAGGCGGGCAAAAGCGCGGTGTACCCCGGGTATCAGATTATGAGCAACATAATACAACTCTTTATGGTCCAGCATCCAACGTGCTTTTTCGCAAAAGTGAGATAAAGGAAACTGGTATAAAGTTCGCATGTATGCTCCATGTTTATCGTTATTGGATCAGGGCGTGTAGGCCGCCGTTTTATTCAGATACTTTAGTCACTCACTTTTAGAAAAACAATGTGATTTTTATTCAAAAGTAAAATACTGGCTGATTATTCCTCTATGGTTGGTGGACTCACGATACATCCCGGAAAGCTCAGCGAGTCATTTTAGGTCGTCAGAAGCATTTGATTGCAATAAACCACAAGCGCATGACCTGACTTTAGCTGTGCTTTCATGTAAAATCGGGAGCAATTTTTATATAACGCTTTTGTGAGTTATTTCATGGGTTTTAATTGCGGTATTGTCGGCTTGCCGAACGTTGGTAAATCTACACTTTTCAATGCCTTAACCAAAGCTGCTATTGCTGCAGAAAACTTCCCTTTCTGTACGATCGAACCAAACACCGGGATTGTACCTGTTCCTGATCCACGTTTAGACAAATTGACTGCAATTGTTAAACCGCAACGTGTTATTCCGACTTCTATGGAATTTGTAGACATCGCAGGTCTGGTAGCGGGTGCTTCTAAGGGCGAAGGCTTGGGTAACCAGTTTCTGGCCAACATTCGTGAAACTGATGCAATTGCTCACGTTGTGCGTTGTTTTGAAGATGAAAACGTCATTCATGTGAATGGTCGTATTGATCCACTGGATGACATCGCTACGATTAATACCGAACTTGCGCTCGCAGACTTAGATGCTGTAGCCAAAGCAATTACGCGTTTGACTAAATCTGCTAAAGGTGGTGACAAAGAAGCGCTAGCCACTAAAGCTGTATTGGAAAAAATCCAGCCTTTACTGGATGAAGGTAAACCGGCTCGCGCAGCGGACCTAGATGATGACGAACGCAAGCTGGTACGTGGCTTTGGTTTAATGACGCTTAAACCAACGATGTATATTGCCAACGTTGCTGAAGACGGTTTTGAAAACAACCCGCATTTAGATGCAGTCAGAAAATTAGCCGCTGAAGAAAATGCAATTGTGGTTCCACTTTGCAACCAGATTGAAGCTGAAATTTCATTGCTTGAAGATGAAGACCGTGCTGAATTCCTTGAAGCAATGGGCATGGAAGAACCGGGTTTAAACGTGGTCATTCGTGCAGGTTATTCACTGCTTGGCCTACAAACTTACTTCACCGCGGGTGTACAAGAAGTTCGTGCCTGGACCGTAAAAGTTGGCGCAACTGCACCACAGGCAGCAGGCGTGATTCATACCGACTTTGAAAAAGGCTTTATCCGTGCAGAATGTATCGCTTATGATGATTTCGTGCAGTACAACGGCGAAGCCGGTGCGAAAGAAGCAGGTAAATGGCGTCTAGAAGGTAAAACTTACATCGTTCAGGATGGCGATGTTTTACACTTCCGTTTTAACGTTTAAGTCGTTGCTGTTTGAAAAAGCCCCCTTCTTGGGGGCTTTTTTTATTACTTTTAAAAAGAGGATTCATACGTATAACAACCTTTCTGAAAGCGCATAAGATCAACACATATTAACAATAATGATAACTATTCTCATATATAAATATTAAATTAGGGCGTATCTTAAATCTAATGAAAAATAACCTAACTCCATTCTCTCAAGGAATCCTGCCAATGAGCTACACCTTGCCTGCACTACCTTATGCTTATGATGCGCTAGAGCCTCATATCGATAGCAAGACTATGGAAATTCATCATAGCAAGCATCATCAAACCTATATCAATAATATCAATGCAGGAATAGCGGGCACAGAATGGGAAGATTTATCGGTCGAAGCCTTAATTAGCAAATTCAATGAAGTGCCCGAGCAACTCAGACAGAACGTGATTAATAATGCTGGTGGACATGCCAATCATTCCCTGTTCTGGACAGTGATGAGTCCAGACGGCGGTGGTCATCCCAAAGCTGAAATTGCCAAGGCCATTGAACATGAATTAGGAGGATTCGAGGCATTTAAAGAAGCATTTACCCAGGCAGCGCTTAGCCGTTTTGGTAGTGGGTGGGCCTGGTTAAGTATGACGCCAGATCAAACGCTTATTGTAGAAAGTAGCGCCAATCAGGATTCTCCACTGATACATGGCAATATTCCCCTTTTAGGTCTGGATGTCTGGGAACATGCCTATTATTTAAAATATCAAAACCGTCGTCCGGAATATATTTCTGCTTTTTTCAATGTTGTGAACTGGGAAGAAGTGAATCGTCGTTATCTGGAAGCGTTGAATGCGCTTTAAATCTTTGAGGAGATCGGCCATGTCTACACGTACATTGATTCAACGCATGATTGGCAGCACACTCCTGATCTGCGGTGTAATGGTGCTTTTATTAGAACATGTGTGGATGCCCTATTTTTAAAGTTTATTTTGCTAAAAAAGCCAGTCTGAATGACTGGCTTTTTATAGGTACATTTAAATGGGCAAGGGTTTATTGCATATTGGCAATTGCAGTACCTTTTTGCTTAGGATCGGTATTTCCGAGTGCAGGATGGGCAATGGCATTCTGACATTGCAGTTTATCCCGCTCATAATCCGCCTGTTTTTGTTGCAGGCTGTTGCCATTTTCCATGGTCGTCCGCGCCCAGATTTCCAGACTGGTCAAAGCTTTACGACACAGAGCATATTTGCCTTCGGTCACCGAATCGGTCATTTTGACATTAATACGCCAGTCTGTACTCAATTTACGTGCTGGTTGACGTACCTGTGTTTCCAGCTGATCCACTTCTTTATTATAGACCAGTGGATCCACTTCATTGATCAGTTGCCATGCGGCATTGGCATAAGTCGTCGCATCATTAGTCAATTTAGGTGCCGGTTTAATTTCTGGCTTATCAGTCGATTGACTGTCATTCCCACACGCTTGTAACAATATTGCCGTGCTTATTAAAGCAGCAATCAGCATCGTACGTGTCTTGAACATCCACATATCAGGCTCGCCAATTTAAACATTTCGGCACTATGCTATTAAATTCACGTAGAATACACAATCTTCATTTGACCCATCGTTCAACTCTCCTTCAAGGTGTGTCGTGTCTGAACCGAATCAACTCGCTACGCAACCTGCTGGCTTCTGGCAAGGTGCAAAAGATAGCCAAGCGATTATCTTCACTTATTTACCAGTGTCGTTTGCTTTTGGTGTTTCAGCCACTCAGTTTGGCTTTACCGCCTGGGAAGCACTGTTCCTGTCCTGCTCGATGTATGCAGGTGCCAGCCAGTTCCTGGTGGTCGCTCTCTTAGGTAGTGGAACATCTATCTGGATGACGGCATTAACCGTGATTGCCTTAGACATTCGTCATCTGCTTTATGGCCCTGCGTTACAAAATCTGATTCAAGACCGGCTGAATTTAAAGAAAACGGCAATCTGGTCTTGGGGTTTGACCGATGAAGTTTTTGCCTCCGGCATGATCAAGCTCTCGCAACGGCGACAGGAATGGTCAGAATCCTGGATGCTCGGTTTAAGCCTGTTTAGCTGGATGTCCTGGGCACTCGGATCTTTCCTCGGTGGATTGTTTGCCGATCAGGTCAGCAACCTGCCGCAATTCTTACAGGCTGCGCTGGATTTCTTGTTACCTGCGCTGTTCCTGAGCTTCTTGTTAGCCGCTTTTGAGAAAAAACATACTTTTGTTGTAGCTGTCACAATTCTGGTGTCTGCGATTGCCTGTTATTTTATCGACCTGTCTGCCGCGATCTTTATCGGTATAAGTTCTGGTATTTTCGCAGGCCTGTTCAAGCACTATATTTTGAAACAGCCAGATCCTGAACACGCAGGAGATCAAGCATGAATCTAGAGATTATTCTGGTCGGGATTTTAGTCGGGATTGCCAATTTTGCCTCGCGCTTTGGTCCTTTTTTTGTCATTCAAAAATTTCAGCAAGGTTCGCAAAAACGCGGAGCGTTGTGGCTAAAAATTGCCTTGGGTTCAATTGGCATCGCTGCGATCAGCTCCATGTTGGTAGTTGCTACCCTGCCACCTTTATTAGAAACGCCGAATAAAAGTTTTGCGATGCTGGTTGGCTTTATTGTGCTCACGGTTTTGTACTTTAAGTTTAAACGTATTGTGATGGCGACACTGACCGCAGCGCTCACCTATGGCCTGGTGTATACCTATGTACCTATGCCTTTTTAAGGTTTAAATGATTAATCAATCAAGACAAAGGCTTATGCTAAACTCATAGTATAGGTCTTTTTTTATATAACAATAAAAACAAGGAAGGATGCGCATGTTTGAAGTCAAACAGATGATTGAAGGAAAAATCTTTATTCATCATCGGCGCGATGAAATGTTAACCTTATTCCATCGACATGAAGTGCCGGCACAATATTTTGAATGTCTTATCAATGCTCAAAATTTTACCGGACATTTTGTCGAAATACATGCTCAACCAGCAGATCAAGTTCGGGTGGTTTATATTAAAAAGAATAGCACCCATCAAATTATTGCTATGCTTAATCAGAGCAAATACGTGCTGCATCTTCATCCTTTGACATTGATTTTGGGTAAATGGAGCTTCAGACATCGTGTCCTGCCGAATACTCTAAAAATTTTTGCTGGTTTATTTGCGCTCCTTTTTATTTTTTTTTCAGCTACCGCCTTTTCAGCAGATCAGTTCCAGCTCACCACCATCTTGCGAGACTGCATTCAATTCACAGTTTTTGGGCTACTGTTATTTTTGCTGTGCTTTGTACTGCATTTTGTATTGCCCTATGCGTATTTCCTGCATGTTCGTACATTACGTCTGTTAAAGATGCTAAATATCAATACTGAACAAGTTGCACAAATAGAAAAGCTCAAGTCTCAAAGCGAGATTTATCTTCTGCAAACGCAGTCTGACAGCGATGTGAAAATGACAGCGCCTCCTTATTAAAATCTAGAAAAACTTTATAAATAAAACTGTTGGTCAATATCACAATTTTGTATGAATCTTGGCTTAACTGTCGGCTCAGTTCTGCTATGCTAAAAGTCCATAAAATCAAGCATGGATGATCCACATGAGCGTGACTATTGGTACTCCCCTTCAATCTTCTGCCTATAAAGTTCTATTATTGGGTTCTGGTGAACTGGGCAAGGAAGTGGTGATTTCACTACAACGCCTTGGAGTCGAAGTTCATGCTGCTGACCGTTATGATCATGCCCCTGCCATGCAGGTTGCGCATTATTCCTATACCTTGAATATGGCAGATGCTGTAGAACTCAAACAACTCATCAATCAAATCCAGCCACATTTAATTGTTCCTGAAATTGAAGCGATTGCGACCGAAGTTCTGCTTGAAATAGAAGCCCAGAACATTGCTACAGTCATTCCTTCTGCTAAAGCCGTCAATCTGACCATGAACCGTGAAGGTATTCGTCGTCTGGCTGCGGAAGAACTCGGTCTGCCAACTTCAGCTTACCGTTTTGCCGACAGTTTAGAATCCTTCCGCGCGGCCTGTGACGATGTCGGCTATCCAAACTTTGTGAAACCGGTGATGTCATCTTCAGGCAAAGGTCAGTCTCGTGTTACCCGTTTTGATGAAGTCGATGCTGCCTGGGAATATGCGCAAACCGGTGGCCGGGTCAATCAGGGTACTGTGATTGTAGAATCACAAATTGACTTTGATTTTGAAATTACCTTATTGACTGTTCGTGCAAAAAATCCAGAAACCGGCGAAATCGAAACGTCTTATTGCGACCCGATCGGACATCGTCAGGACTCAGGTGATTATGTGGAAAGCTGGCAGCCTCAACCGATGACTCCAGCCGCGCTGGAAGAATCCAAGCGCATTGCCAACAAGGTCACTACAGCACTTGGTGGCTGCGGAATCTTTGGAGTGGAACTCTTTGTAAAAGGCGACAAAGTATGGTTTAGTGAGGTTTCCCCACGTCCACACGATACTGGACTGGTGACTTTAGCCTCCCAATTTCAAAGTGAATTTGAGCTGCATGCACGTGCTATTTTAGGCTTGCCGGTGAATACTGCACGACATAGTGTGGCTGCCAGTGCGGTAATTTATGCTGGAGTAGATGGCCGTAATCTTTCATTTTCTGGCCTGAATCTTGCTTTAGCAGACGGCAATACCGATTTGCGCCTGTTTGGCAAACCAGAAGGTTTTAAACGTCGTCGTATGGGCGTTGCCACGGCACGTGCAGAAACTATTGAACAGGCACGTGAACTGGCCCTCCAGGTCGCCAACCAAGTTAGCGTCAACCAAAACTAAGCTGAAATACCAACGGACGACTGTACATGATCAACACCCATCCACTGCTGAATTACGCTAAAAGCAACCATGACATTAAAGCCATCAATCAATGGCGCAGTGATGTCGAAAATCAGCTTCAGGAAAGTTTTGAAAATGGCCAGTCGATTCGGGATATTATTCTGGCGCGTTCCAACCTGACTGATGAAGCATTGCAGTTTCTCTGGCAGCATGCCGAACTGGATCAAACTGATTTGGCCCTGTTTGCAGTCGGAGGCTATGGCCGTCGTGAAATGCTGCCTTATTCTGATGTCGACATCATGATCTTGTCAGAAGACGAGATTAACCCGGAACAGGAACAACTGATTTCTACATTCATTTCATCGCTTTGGGACGTGGGGAATTTCAAACCCGGTATCAGTGTCCGCACCATCAATGAATGTGTCAATCAGGCCAGCAGTGATCTGACCGTCGCCACCACCCTGATCGAAGCCCGCCTGATTATTGGCAATGAAAACCTGTGCAAATGGCCACGTCGCATCGTGTCACGTACCTGGACCGACAAAACCTTTTTTGATGCCAAGATGGATGAGCAGCATAAACGCTATGCTCAGCACAACAATACCGAAAGCAATCTGGAACCGGATATTAAAAATGCGCCGGGCGGTATTCGTGACATCAACCAGATTGGATGGATTGCCAAACGGCATTTCCGCGTCAATCGCATTTACGATCTGGTGCACCTCGGTTTTATTTCAGAATTTGAACTCGGTGTGCTCGAGGAAGCAGAGAGTTTTCTCTGGGAAATCCGTCATCACCTGCACCGCCTGACCAAGCGCGATGAAAACCGCTTACTGTTCGATTATCAGCGCGACATTGCAGCCAAATTTGGCTATGTACGTGAAGAGGCGCATCATCCGAACTATCCAATTGAACAGTTCATGAAGCGCTATTACCGCAGTGCGCAGCAAGTGTCTACACTGAACGAAATGCTGCTGGCCTATTTTAATGAATCGGTCATTACGCCACGTTTACCGCAATATGAACGCCAGATCGAAGAAATCAACCAGAACTTTAAACTGGTCGATGGCAAACTGGCTGTGCAACATCATAAGATTTTCTCGGAAAATCCAAGCGCAATTCTGGAAATTTTCTATCTGCTGGCCAATCGTCCTGAAATCGAAGGCATTCGTGCGCGTACCTTACGCCTGCTGACCTTGGCTGGAAAACGTATTGATCAGGATTTCCGTGATAATCCGGTGCATCAGGCACTGTTTATGGCGATTATCCGTTCACCGCATCGACTCTATGACACCATGGTTGCCATGAAGCGTTATGGTGTGCTTGGAAATTACATTCCGGCCTTTGGACAGATTCTGGGACTGATGCAATATGACCTGTTCCATATCTATACGGTCGATGCGCATACCTTATTGCTGCTGCGTAATTTAAACCGCTTTAAAGAACCTGAATTTGCCAAAGAATTTCCGGTGGTCAGTTCAGTATTCCAGCGTTTGACCCGTCGTGACATCGTTTATCTGGCGGCAATTTTCCATGATATTGCCAAAGGCCGTGGCGGTGATCACAGTGAACTTGGTGCCAGCGATGCGATTAAATTCTGCCGTAGTCACGGTTTTACCGAACGCGAAAGCAATCTGGTGGCCTGGCTGATCCAGAATCATCTGGTGATGTCGGTGACTGCCCAGAAAAAAGATATCTCCGATCCGGATGTGGTCAAAGAATTCGCCGAAAAAATGGGTGACATGGAACATCTGGACTATCTGTACACCCTGACAGTCGCCGATATTAACGCCACCAATCCGAAGCTGTGGAATACCTGGCGCGCTTCGCTGATGCGTCAACTATATACTCAGGCACGTGACGTAATCCGTTCTGGTCTGGGCCGTCCGGTTGATTATCAAATGCTGATTGAAGATACTAAATTTGCAGCCAGTGAACTTCTGGTTCAGGACTTCTCACTGGATGAGGTAGAAAAAGTCTGGCAGGAACTTGGTGATGACTATTTCCTAAAAGAAACAGCAGATGAAATTGCCTGGCATACCCGTGCCATCTTACAACACGGCGACAATCCTGCTCCACTGGTGCTGATGCGGGCGCACCGTAAATATGCGCAGGATGCGGTACAGATCTTTATTTATACGCAGGACCAACCCAACCTGTTTGCTACTACGGTGGCTATTCTGGATCGCATGAATCTGGATGTACAAGACGCAAGAATTATTACTGCCACTAAAGCTTTCAGTCTGGATACCTACGTGGTATTGGACCGTTTTGGTACTTTATTGACTGATCCTGAACGCGAAGCCACAGTGATTGAAGCCCTTAAAGATGCCTTGAGTCATTCTGATGAATATCCGGGCTTGATGCAGCGCCGGATTCCACGTCAACTACGTCATTTCGATATTGAAAATACAGTCGAGATTAGTGTCAATCCTGCCTTGAATCAGAATATGGTCGAAATTGCGACCCTTGATCACCCTGGTTTACTTGCCAAAATCGGTGGTTTATTTATGATGCAAGGCCTGGACATCCACTCTGCCAAAATTGCCACACTGGGCGAACGTGCCGAAGATATTTTCTTTGTCACTAAAAAAGATGGCAACCCTATGACACCTGAAGAATCTGCTGAATTTGCAGCTGCACTTAAAACTGCGCTGGATGAAGCCTCTCATCAGGTTTGTAGTCAACACTCACATTAAAACGCGGTTACTTATTCATGAACTCTAGCTTGTCTCTACTGCATCCTTATCCGTTTGAAAAGTTAAATCAGCTTTTTGCGGATATCCAGCCTGCAAATATGCCTTTAATTCCCCTGTCGATTGGTGAACCGAAGCATCCTGCACCGGAGTTTGTGAAACAAGCGATTATCGATAACTTTAAACATTTATCGACGTATCCAAACAGTAAAGGCCTGCCTGAGCTACGCGAAAGTATTGCTCAATGGCTGACGCGCCGTTTTAAGCTAAATAGCATCAGTGCAGACAGCAATATCCTGCCTGTTTCTGGTACGCGTGAAGCGATTTTCTCGTTTGTACAGGCTTTGGTAAATCGTGAAGAGGCACCTTATGTGGTGATGCCGAATCCGTTTTATCAGATTTATGAAGGTGCAACACTGCTCGCAGGTGCAAAACCATATTTCATCAACTGTACTGAAGAAAATAACTACCTTGGTGATTTTGATGCTGTTCCGGCAGAAGTCTGGGAAAAAACGGCACTGTTATTTGTCTGTACTCCGGGCAATCCAACCGGTGCAGTGCTGTCTAAAGAACAGTTTAAAAAACTGATTGCCCTGTCGGATCAATATAACTTTGTGATTGCTTCAGACGAATGCTATTCGGAGCTGTGGTTTGATCAGGCACCTGTAGGTTTACTGGAAGTTTGTGCTGAAATCGGCCGGGATGACTATAAAAACTGCGTGGTGTTCCATTCACTGTCTAAACGCTCTAACCTTCCGGGTATGCGTTCAGGTTTTGTTGCCGGTGATGCCAGCCTGTTAAAACCTTATTTGCAATATCGTACTTACCACGGCGCAGCGATGCCGGTACAACATCAACTGGCTTCAATCGCTGCCTGGGATGATGAAGCGCATGTGGAAGAAAACCGGGTGCAATACCGTGCCAAGTTTGATTTATTTCAACAGGAACTCGGACATTTATTGCCACTCAAAAAACCGGATGCAGGTTTCTATTACTGGTTAAAAGTTGACAATGATGAAGCCTTTGCTAAACGCCTGATGGAAGAAGCACATATTAAAGTACTTCCGGGTCGTTATTTATCCCGCGATACTGAACAGGGTAATCCGGGTGAAAATCATGTACGTCTAGCACTTGTGGCCGATCTGGCGCAATGTGAAGAAGTCATTCAACGCCTGAAAGCCATCCTCTAAGTTTTAATCAAAACTAAAAAACCCACTGGTTTAAAGTGGGTTTTTTACTTGAAATCAGATGAGTTCTATTTTTATCTCATACTGAGAAAATAACACAGAGTCTTACAACACTTTTGCAATTTCATCTTCAAGATCTTCAGGCTTGGTGGTCGGAGCAAAACGGTTCAATACCTTGCCATCACGGCCGATCAGGAATTTGGTAAAATTCCATTTAATTCCATTGCCTAAAATACCTTTGGAATTATTGGTTAAATAGCGAAAAATGGCGTGCGCTTCAGGGCCTTTGACATCCACCTTGGAAAACATCGGGAAAGATACCCCGTAATTCTTCTGGCAAAATTCACCAATCTGTTCATTGGAACCCGGATCTTGACCACCAAACTGATTGCATGGAAATCCCAAAATTTCCAGACCTTGATCTTTATATTTTTCGTAAAGTTTTTCTAATCCTGAAAACTGTGGGGTAAAACCACACTTACTCGCTGTATTGACGATCAAAAGTACCTTGCCTTCGTAATCTGCAAGTGGCTTGCTTTTGCCATCTAACAATTCAGCTTCAAACTGATAAATGTTAGTCATGGATAGGTTTCCTCATCATTTTTTTCTTGTGTTTCTAAGTCCAAAGAAGCCGAGTTGACACAATAACGTAAGCCTGTCGGCTCTGGACCATCCGGGAAAACATGCCCTAAATGTGCGTCACAATGATGACAAACAATCTCAGTTCTGACCATTCCGTGTGAAGTATCAGGTAATTCTTCTACCACCGAACTGCTGACGGGACGGTAGAAACTTGGCCAGCCACAGCCGCTGTCATACTTGGTCTCAGACGAGAACAGTGGCGTGCCGCAGCAACGGCATACATAGGTGCCATCTTGCTTGGTATTCCAGTATTTTCCAGTAAATGCCGGCTCGGTTCCCTTCTCGCGCGTAATGCGAAACTCCTCAGGTGATAACTCTCTTTGCCATTCCCGGTCTGATTTATTGAGTTTTCCCATGATCACATACCTTTTTATCTTGCTATTTAAAATAGGATAATCCTATATTTACGTGATTCATTTTAAAAATTCTAGTCTTTATTCAACATTTTACAAAAGACATATAATGCCTAAAAAAGCAAAAAGAAAGCAAATATAAAAATAAAAGTAAGCAATTTTTACATTAAATGTTTTTTAGTGAGCAAATTTAATGGTATTCTTAGCTCTAAATTTGCTCAGGATTAAAAAATGTCGCAAAAAAAGAGCGTAATTTTTAAAAATCTGCTGCCTGTGATCAAACAATATCAGCAGCTTGGATTTACGCATGAAAAAATTGTTGCACTACTTCGAGATGAACATGATCTCGATCTAGTCACAACTGAGACATTTAAAAGTTATTTATATCGTTATGCAAAAGTGACCTCCACTCCTTCCGAGAACATCAAAATGCCGAACACTTTCCAAACCCCTCGCGAGATCAAGAAATCATCTAAGCTCGAGCATGTGTGCTACGACATTCGCGGACCTGTGTTACGAGCGGCCATCGAGATGGAAGAAGCCGGTCACAAAATTATCAAATTAAATATTGGCAACCCTGCCCCATTTGGGTTTGAAGCACCACAAGAAATTATCAACGATGTGGCTTTAAACCTGCCGAATGCGATTGGCTACACGGATTCCAAAGGGATTTTCCCGGCGCGTAAGGCGATCTGTCAGTATTATCAGCAAAAAGGCATTCTGGATATGCACGTCAATGACGTTTATATCGGTAATGGTGTGTCTGAACTGATTGTTATGGCCATGCAGGGTCTGCTGGATGATGGCGATGAAATGCTGATTCCAATGCCGGATTATCCACTCTGGACGGCAGCAGTGAATCTGTCTGGCGGTACAGCGATTCACTATAAATGTGATGAAGAAAATCACTGGTATCCAGATATTACTGACATGGAAAGCAAAATCACGCCAAATACCCGTGGTATTGTGATTATTAACCCGAATAACCCGACCGGTTCGGTTTACCCACGTCATGTGTTGCAACAAATCGTCGACTTGGCCAAGAAATATGACCTGATTTTATTTGCTGATGAAATCTACGACAAAATTATTTACGATGGAATCGAGCATGTTGCTGTAGCAGCTCTGGCTGGCGATCAGCTCTGTGTTTCGTTTAACGGTTTATCTAAAGCCTATCGTATTGCTGGTTTCCGTTCCGGCTGGATGGCCATTACCGGCGATAAAGCACGTGCCGCAGACTATATCGAAGGTTTGGATATGCTGGCATCGATGCGTTTGTGTGCCAACCATCAGGCTCAATATGCGATTCAGACTGCACTGGGCGGTTATCAGTCGATTAATGACCTAATTCGCCCAGGTGGGCGTTTATATGAACAGCGCAATATTGCCTGGGAAATGCTGAACGAGATTCCAGGTGTATCTTGTGTCAAGCCTGAAGGTGCAATGTACTGTTTCCCGAAACTGGATCCGAATGTGTATCCAATTCAGGACGATGAAAAACTGATGCTGGATTTGTTACGTGCCGAGAAAGTGCTTCTGGTTCAAGGTACAGGCTTTAACTGGCCGACACCGGATCATTTCCGTGTAGTATTCCTGCCGGCTGAAAATGAACTGCGTGAAGCCATTACCCGTGTTGGCCGTTTCCTGGCCAAGATGCGTTAATTCTTGAAATAGACAATATAAAAAACCGCGTCTCAACGCGGTTTTTTATTTCTTTGAAAAAGTTCAGGCTTTTGGCTGATGAAATTTTAAAAATCATACGGACTTACTGGAGCAAATTTCTGCACTCAATGGTTTCTTCTCCGACAATTTCCCCTAAATCATGAAGATTCATGTTATTTTTTGACCAAATATAAAATTCTATGAGTACACGGATGTCCTCAAACACAATGAAGCTCAGCCTTTTTCTCTGCCTTAGTATGTGCTTGGGCATTGGCATCCTTCGCTTTTCTTATACCGCACTGTTACCTGGCACACGCGAAGCCTTTGGCTGGAGTACAGATTTTGCCAGCCTTTTGGGCAGTGCCAATTTGCTGGGTTATTTAATCGGTGCATTTACCGCGATGCGCTTGCCTCAAGACCGCAGTATGAGCACTTATATTCAAATTTCAGCCTTTGCCGGTATGTTCAGCCTGATGTGCTGTGCATTTTCTGGTTTCTCTGAAGCGTGGTATATCGCTTGGCGGGTTATTTCCGGGATCAGCGGTGGACTGATGATGATCTTATCGCCGAGTGTGGTCGCGCAGTGTTGTGAACTTCAGGATCGTCTTAAAATCAACTTTATTGGTTTTAGCGGGATTGGACTAGGCGTTTTAATTGCGACCCTGTTTCTGCCTTATCTGGATCAAATTTCCATACAGACTGCATGGCTGATCTTATGCGGTTTTGCTTTGCTTATCTGTATCGTTTTAAGTTTACTGATTCAGAAATTTAAGCCGTATTTGTCCACACAAGCTCTTGCAGTTACCTCTCCTCTCTCTTTGAATAGCGTCTTTTATAGTTTATTGACGGTCTACGCGTGTAGTGCATTCGCCTATATACCGCATTCACTCTTCTGGATTGATTATTTAAGCCAGCAGTTGGGATTGAGCTTGTTCTGGATTAATTTCAACTGGATTCTGTATGGAATAGGCAGTGCCTTAGGTGCCTTTAGTGCTTATGTGCTGGCCAGAAAATGGGGTAATTTTGCTGCCCTGAAAATTCTTTATAGTCTTTATATTGTGGCTATTTTTATTGCGCCTCTAGATGCCTATCCCTTACTCACTTTTAGCTCTTCCTTTTTTACCGGGATGTTAAATCCGGCTGTGGTCTTCCTGACCTCCTATACCATTTTACAACTGTATGGACTGGCTTATAAAAAGCTCTGGAGTATTGCTACCTTGTGTTTTGCCTCGATTCAGCTGATCGGTGGACTCAGCTTTAGTGCGCTGCAATATTTTGGATTGAGCTATCATCAACAGTTCATACTGGCCACATTGGTTCTTTTATTAGGAACATTGCAATTGTTCTGGTACACACGTCCTGTCAGACTCAAATCTGAACAACAAACTCCGCCAATTTCTGCTCATGGAGAAGGAACTAAATAAGGATAAGGATTGGTTGCTCCTTGCCCACCTAAATAAATGCCATAATGTAAGTGCGGCGGGGTATTTTTGGCATTACCTGTATTACCCACATAAGCGATGACTTCACCTGCTTCCACCCAGTCGCCTTCCTGAATATGCTCTGCATAACCATCCAGATGTGCATAATAATGCTGGCTCATACTGGGACCTGTCACCCAGATAATTTTTCCACCCAGATTATTGGTGCCAATCCTACGCACAATACCTGGGGTCGCGCTAAATACTGGCGTACCGCGTTTGGCAAAAATATCCGTACCTTCGTGTTTACGACCGTCACTACGCGCTGCTCGCCAAGTATCATTAATCTGACCAACTCTGACGCCTTCAACCGGAATCTGTAGCGGAGCTTCTAACTGGGCTCTCTGTAATTGCCAATACAGATAAGGGCTTTTCCAACCTGCTGCTTCACCTGAAGGCGGTGGCTGACAGGCAGTTAGTAGAAAACCTATAGATAACAGTAAGCTTATAATCCGAAGAAATTTCACCAATATTCGCATTAAATTAAATAGATGACTTTTATCTTAATCACAACCGCCTAATTTAAAGTCACAATCCTGTTATTTTTAGTGATGATTTTATACAAGCGTTCAAATAACAAAACCCTCAAATGAGGGTTTTGTTATTTTAGGTGGATAGGAGATTATCTACGTTTTTTAGCACGAGATGGTTTCGATGGTTGTTGCTGTTGTTGCTGTTGCTGCTCTTCATTCTGAGCATTGTCCTGCTTGTCTTTTTGTTGGACCTGCTTATGTCTCGCTTTAGCTTTAGCCATGATTTACTCCTTTGGAGAAACGTCTCTATATCACTGGAAGTTCCATTCATCACTGTAACGTTTATACAAAATAAGCCAATCGCTGAGCTGTATCCAAATACGTCAATGTAATACAGTGTTTACTAAGTTATTCAGCTTAGAACGAATCATTTCTAGGCTCATTACACTTCTTACATGATCTTGCAGCCTGATACTTATTTTAACGTTTAGCTCTTATCTGTTCAGACTTTGCCTGAAAATAAAACTATAAAAAAACCCGCAATTACTGCGGGCTTTAACTCATAAATTGCCTCGCAATTTTAGGCATCCATCTTAGCAATAATCACTTCACCAAACTCAGAACAACGCAGCAAGGTCGCCCCTGGCATTAAGCGCTCGAAATCATAAGTCACAGTTTTTGCCGCAATCGCGCCCGAAATCCCCTTGATGATCAGGTCGGCAGCTTCTGTCCAGCCCATATCACGCAACATCATTTCCGCAGACAAAATAATCGAACCCGGATTTACTTTATCTTGTCCAGCATATTTAGGTGCTGTACCGTGGGTTGCTTCATAGACTGCAATCGAACCACCAATATTGGCACCCGGTGCAATCCCGATCCCCCCAACTTCCGCAGCCAGCGCATCAGAAATATAGTCACCATTTAAGTTAAGTGTCGCAATCACAGAATAATCCGCCGGGCGCATCAAAATTTGCTGCAAGAAGGCATCGGCAATGACATCTTTAATAATAATGTCTTTGCCTGTTCTTGGATTTTTGATTTTAACCCACGGACCACCATCTAAAAGCTCACCGCCGAAACGTTCCAGCACGACTTCATAGCCCCACTCTTTAAACGCCCCTTCGGTGTATTTCATGATATTGCCTTTGTGCACTAGCGTCACACTAGGCTTGTCATTTTCAATGGCGAACTGGATGGCTTTACGTACCAGACGCTGGGTACCTTCTTTAGAGACAGGCTTGATCCCGATTCCACAATTGTCTTCAAAACGGATTTTGGTTACGCCCATTTCTTCTTTCAGGAACTTGATAACTTTTTTCGCTTCGGGAGAGTCTGCCTTCCATTCAATTCCGGCATAAATATCTTCTGAATTTTCACGGAAGATCACCATGTCGGTCAATTCCGGATTATGCACCGGTGAAGGCACGCCCTCGAACCAGCGCACCGGACGTACACAGACATATAAATCCA
Organism: Acinetobacter sp. 129952; assembly: GCF_056642055.1. Next base: position 226,187 of record NZ_JBWVSU010000004.1, read on the forward strand.
GTTCCTGGCGTAAAGCCACATTCAAGGAACGAATACCACCACCGACTGGCGTGGTCAGTGGACCTTTAATCGATATCACATAATCGCGCAGTGCTTCGAGAGTTTCTTCAGGCATATAGGTGCCGTAAATTTTGTCAGCTTTTTCACCGCAGTAGACTTCCATCCATTCGATGGAACGCTTCCCGGCGTATGCTTTTTGCACAGCAGCATCTACCACAGTTCGCATTGTTGGTGTAATATCTGCACCAATTCCATCCCCTTCGATAAATGGGATAATTGGATTATTTGGTACGTTGAGTGAAAGGTCTGCATTTACGGTAATTTTGGTACCATCCACAGGTACTACGATTTTTTGATATCCCATTATTAGTATTCTCCCTAATGCCGCTGACAAATCTTAAATAATTGCCAATTAGGCAATACTTTCAGCTGTTCTTGACGCATAATATTCTAATCCAGATTTGTTGTTTTTGAGATTTATACGGGAAATAACAAAGTTTCCCTTTTAAATAAACCTCTACATTTTTTAAATTAATGTAATTATAGAAGTTATTTCCTATGAAAATCGTCATTCTAAACAAACCTTATGACGTCCTCTCCCAATTCCGTCCGGATGAAAAGCATCCTACCATGGCCGATTTCGTCAACGACAAAGATCTGCGTCTTGCTGGCCGTTTGGACATGGACTCAGAAGGTCTGGTTTTTCTCACCGATCACGGTGGTCTCAACCAATATATCACCAATCCTGCCAATAAAAAGTTTAAAACTTATATGGTGCAGGTTGAAGGTGATATCACTGAAGAGGCCCTTGAACAGCTTCGTAAAGGTATTGAGCTGAAAGATGGCATGACGCTTCCTGCACGTGCTGAAAAAGTGTCTGAACCGGAATGGTTGTGGGAGCGTAATCCTCCTGTTCGTTTCCGTGCCTCTGTTCCGACGTCTTGGGTTGAGATTTCCATCTGTGAAGGTCGTAACCGTCAGGTTCGTCGCATGACTTCTGCTGTCGGCTTCCCGACCTTACGTTTGATCCGTACCAAAATTGGTGAGATTGATTTGGTTCGTATGGGATTGCAGCCGGGCGAGACCAGAGAAATTGAACCATTACTTTACCCTGACTTCCAGAATATCCCTGCTGAAGAACCATATCGTTCACGCTCTTATGTGAAGAAGCCGGGGGGTACGGGTGGCAAGCCAATGGTTCGCAAGAACAAAGATGGTTCCGTGAAGAAGTCTGGCACCAAACGCATCTGGCAAATGGATGAAAGCGAAAAGCCGAAACGTCGCACCAATGGTACTACTCGTCCAAATACCAAGGCACCACGTGGTCGTGGCCGGGGTCGTGGTTAAAGCCCAGCCTATTCATCAGGTAGTGACAGGCTAAACATCACGCCAGACGGCGTATTTTCTACAGTTGTTCCCCCCTGATGGAGCTGCATAATCGACTGCACAATGGCAAGGCCCAGACCACCCGTCTGGGCTTTTTCATGTCGGCTATCATCTATCTGATAAAAACGCTCAAATAAATGCGGATGATGCTCATCTGCAATCCATACCTCTGGCGTCAGCACCGATATTTTGATGCTATGGTTCAGTCGCTGTGCCGACACACTAATCTCACTCCCCGGCTGACCATAAGTAATGGCATTACTGATCAGATTGGCAACTGCACGCTGTAATAATGCGGTGCTGGCAGTCAGACTTAAATCTGCTGGAACATTAATTTTTAAATGCATCTGCTTTTCTTCAGCCAGAAAACTGAAGTACTCAAGTAATTCTTGCAGCATCTCATTCAGATTGAAATGCTGTTTTTCAACCGTAAATCCACCATGTTCTACCCGCGCGATAAACAGCATGCTTTCAATCATCTGGCTTAGGCGTTCATATTCTTCCAGGTTGGAATAGAGCAGATTTTCCAGTTCAGCAGGCTCGCGCGGCCGCGATAACAGAATCTGTGTTTGTCCGATTAGATTATTTAATGGCGTGCGAAGTTCGTGCGAAATATCCTCAGAAAAACGTGCCAACTGCTGATATGCAGACTGAATATTACTGAGCATATCGTTCATGGCCTGACTTAGCTCTTGCACCTCAAGCGTATTACTCTGAACATCAATGTGCTGATTGGGCTGCTGAATATTAACCTGTTCTGTCGCCAGCATCAGCTGACGCATTGACTTGAGAATATAGCGTCCAGCCAGCCAGGCCATAAAGGTCGAGAGCAATATACCAAGCAGACTATAGAGCACCAGCTTTGATAAATAGGTTGCCAGTGCCCTTTGTCCTTCTGCCAACTGTTTACCCGCTACCAGCTGGTAATTGCGACCATCAAACCGCACCTGTTTAAAAGCCAGACGTGTTGAAGGATGTTCAGCCTGATTATTCTGAAACTGTAATTTGGAAGAATAATGCAATGCCGGAATATGAACCTGCAAAGGATTGATTTCGATCAGACGACTATTCTGATGCTGCAGCAGCAATAAATTATCTTCCTGTCCTAGCATATTTTCATATAATTTGGGATGCTGGACCAGAAGTTTGAAACTCTGGGCATCTTCAAGAAAAATCTCAATCCGGGAAATACGAGCGGCCAGCGCCTGATCCTGCTGGGTCTGAATCATCTGTTGCATATTTTGATAAGATAGCAGCGCCACACTCAGAAACACCACGCAAGACACCAGTGCAAATGCAATACTCAATCGTGTTGCCAACGGCAATAACACAGGGTTTTTCATGGACATTCATCTAGCTTATAACCCATACCACGTACGGTATGGATCAGTTTTGGCGTGTAATGATCATCAATTTTGCTACGCAGCCTGCGAATAGCCACATCGACCACATTAGTATCAGTATTAAAATTGATATTCCAGACCATGGACGCAATCTGGCTTCGAGTCATCACCTGTCCCTGATGTTCCATTAACAATTGCAACAGCGCAAATTCTTTCTGGCTCAAGTCGATCTTTTGTCCATTACGGTAAACCTCATGCTTTAAGCGGTTCAATACCAGATCTGAAACCTGATAGGCCTCCTGCTCCAGATGCGGCACACGGCGCAACAGACTTTTGATTCGGGCCAGTAATTCGATATAGGAAAAAGGCTTGGTCAGATAATCATCGGCACCAAGCTCAAGTCCTTTCACCCGATCTAGCACATGATCACGTGCAGTGAGCATTAATACCGGAATCTGGCTAAAAGTTCGCAGGGTGTGTAATACCTGCCAGCCGTCCAGGTCCGGCAGCATCACATCAAGCAGCACCAGATCAAAAGACTGTTGCTGCAAACACGATAATGCACGCACGCCATTTTCTGCGATGGCCGTGCTATAACCTGACTCATTCAGTCCTTTTGCCAGATATTCAGCAATCTTGACTTCATCTTCTACAATTAAAATATGCATGTCAGTAGTTTAGCTGTTTTTAGCTAGTTCTAGATTACAAATTGGTAATCTGATTGTCATGCTGCACTGGCGGATTTTTTTCTAAGATAGCCCCAGTAGTCAATTGCATGAAAGATAACCATGAAAATTTCAATCGCCAGCACAACCTTGACCTTGCTCAGCAGCGTATTACTACTCAGCTCACTGGCACATGCAGAATTTAAAACGGCGCCAGTCATGTCGCTAGAAGTAGCAAAGCTCATGGCCAGCAACGTCATGCTTGCTTGCCAGAAACAGGCCAAGCCGGCGGCAGTCGTTATTCTGGATCAGGGTGGCAACCTGCTGGCCAGCCAGCGCCATGAATCTGTCGGCATTCACAACCTGATTGCAGCGGAACGGAAAGCTTTCACCGCGTATTCAACTAAAACCAGCACACTGGATTTTATGCGCAATGCCCAGAAAAATCCGGATGCACAGAATCTGAATAGCTTGCCTGAATTGCTATTACTGGGTGGTGGTGTCCCTGTCATTTACCAAAACCAGATTGTAGGCGCAGTAGGCGTCGCAGGTGCAGGCGGCTCAGTACAGGATCATCAATGTGCCAATAGCGGCATTCAAACCACCTTAAAGCAGCTGTAATTTCTTTTAATTAGTCATTTTTTTATTCCTTTGATTAAACATTATTCCGTCATTCCACCGAGGAACACAACATGAAAAAAATCTTAATCGCGACTCTTGCCGCTACTGCAGCAACTCTTTCTTTTGCCCAGAACCCGCTGAGTGTACACGTGCTGAATCTGGAAAATGGCCTACCTTCTCCGAATGTAGAAGTGACGCTGGAAACACAGAAAAATGGCAAATGGGTACAGCTTTCACAAGCAAGGACCAATCCTCAGGGTCGTATCACAGCACTGTACCCAGAGAATAAAACCTTTGATAAAGGAACCTACAAAGTGACTTTTAAAACTGGTGACTGGTTTAAAACCCAAAAGCAAAACAGCTTTTTCCCGGAAGTACCGGTGATTTTTGAAGTGGATGGATCAGTCAATCACTATCATATTCCGCTGCTATTAAGCCCCTATGGTTATTCAACCTATCGCGGCAACTAAGCTCTCCCACTTAAGGCCCACCCTCTTTGGGCCTTCCTTTTTTTCTTGTTATTCTTTTATTGAAATGCCATTTACGATTCATATTTAATGATCTAAAAAATAAAATGTAGTCAAAAAAGGAGCTTTGTATTGGATCAGCAAGTTAACCAGATGTTTAATCAGGACCAAGATGTCTTTGCGATACATTGACTGCTATAGCAGAACGCAAAGCCAATAATGGTCGTACTAGCATTTTATGATATTCAAATGAGGAATCAGCATCATTAAATCGCAGCTAAATTCAATGGAACTTCCTGACCGCTCATTAAATAAATATCATGTTGATATTTAGTCAATAAAAAAACCGATGTCTAAGCATCGGTTTTAAAGTTTGAAATTGAATTAAGCTTTCAACCATTTCTCAGCTTTGGCCTGATCTTCAACTTTCAGTTCAACTTCGGTCAGTTTAGAACCGCCTGCCTGAACTTCAAAAGTCATCAGCTCATCTCGACGGAACGCGTATACTGTAAAATTACCGTTCTGTTTTGCATAGCTTTCGAGAAGCTTGGTCGTGGCTTTTAGACCGTCAATCGCAATAATCACGTCATTGGCAGAAAGACCGGCCTGTACAGCCACAGCATCACGACGCGCAGATTGAACTAGAACACCTTCCGGCTTATCTACCAGTTTTAAACCGAATGGCAAAGACTTGTCATTTTTCAGGCTATAAGCCATACCAAACTCAGGGAATAGCTGATCGAGCGGCAATTCATCTGTGGTATTGATCAAGTGATTAATCTGTTCTGACCAATCATCTCCTGTCAATTCTTTACACAATTCAAAGATCGTCCGTTCATGCACCTGAACGCCTTTCTGGGCATTTTCATACAAACGGCGCATCAAAGTATCCAGACTTGAACCACGTAAACGCAGCCCCAAATCCAGGCACAGTGCAACTAAACAACCTTTGTTGTAATAGCTGGTACCCGCATTATTCGAGTTTTCATCCTGACGATAGAATTTCACCCAGGCATCAAAACTGGATTCAGACACTGACTGAATCACACGTCCCGGATTTTGCAAATAACGGTCAATCTGTGCTTTTAACAAAGCAATATACGATTCCTGATTAATCACGCCGCTACGCAGCAAAATCAAATCATCGTAATAAGAGGTGAAACCTTCAAAGATCCATAACAGAGAGGTATAACCTTCTCTGTTTAAATCATAGTTAACGAAGTTTTCAGGGCGAATAAACTTCACCAACCATGAATGGAAATATTCGTGGCTACATAAGCCGAGGAAACGCTGATAATCTTTTGAAGGTTCTTCAGGTTCATTGGCCTTAGGCAAGTCATCACGCGGTGAAATCAAGCTGGTAGAATTTGGATGCTCCAGACCGCCATAGCTATTGCCGGTTGCCATGGTCATAAAGGTATAGTCTGTAAACGGCGCTGAACCAAACATGGAAATTTCTGTAGCACAGATTTTTTCAATATCTTGCTGCATACGCGCGGCATTCATGGCATGTTTACCGGACACCACAAATTCATGCGGAATGCCATTTGCTTCAAAACTGAAACGGGTTTGTTCTGCTAGCTCAAATGGCGCATCAATCAATTCGGCATAGTTTTTGGCTTTCAGGGTGAAACGGCCTTTGACCAGACTTTTGGCTTGCAGGCCGGTTGCCAGCTGAAAATGCTTTAATTCATCTGGCAGGAAGATTTCCAGTTCAATTTCTTTATTTTCCTGACCTTCTAGCCCTAAACATGCACAAGCGGGATTCACATAGAGACGATTTTGATCCACATATGCACCACGAACGGACAGATCATAGGCATACACATCATATTCCACCGTAATCAGCTCATGATCGGTATTGAATAAACGCCATTTGTTCTTTTCAAATTTCTGGATCTGTAACTGGCGCCCATCTTCATCATAGGCTTTGACCGCTTCAATGTGCTTGGAAAACTCTCGAATCAGATAGCTTCCCGGAATCCAGGTCGGTAATGACAAGACTTGAGTCGGGTCCGCAAGAAAACGAACAGTCACGTGAATAAGATGCTGACGATAATCGTCAAATTCAATTTGATAATGCAACATAATGAACGATATAAAATTAAAATAAATGAGATATAGCTTAGCTTAGCATTTTTTAAGCCAGTATGGTTTAGCTGTCTTATTTGTCTACATTTACGACTAGCTATCTGTATAAAAAAGGCATAGCATGCGTGAAAATTAAATCGTTCAACACCCGCCGGGTTATCAAGGAACACCATTGAAATACATCATCTCACTGATTGCGGTTTTCAGTTTATTTATTTCTGCATTTTCACATGCTGCCCTACTAAATATTGTGCCTGAAAGCGTTGAAGCTGAAGCCTGGACCATTCTGGATTCACAGTCTGGTCAAGTCATTGCAGAGCACAATGCCGACGTTCAGCGTGCTCCGGCTTCGCTGACCAAAATGATGGTGGCTTATATTGCCTTAAAGGAAATTGAGGCCGGAAAATTAGATAAAAATGAAGTTTTAACCGCGACCTCTGTGGTGAAAACTGTGATGTGGGATGAGTCACAAATGTACCTGAAAGAAGGTGATCAGATTTCAGTCGATCAGCTTCTGGCGGGCTTAATTATCATGTCTGCTAATGATGCCGCAGTCACGCTGGCTGAGAAAATTTCGGGTGGTATTCCGCAGTTTGTTGAACGTATGAATCAGGAAGCCAAAGCGCTGGGCATGCAGCATACCAATTTCCAGAATCCGGCCGGCATTACCATGCCTGAGCATTATTCGACTGCCGCCGATTTGGCCAGACTGTCTATGGCGGTGGTGAATGAAACTCCAGATTATCTGTATTATTCCAAGCAGCCAAGCTTTACCTACAATCAGCATTTTCATCGTGCGACCAACCGTGTGCTTCAGGTCGATCCAACCGTAGATGGCTTAAAAACCGGTTTTACCCGTGCGGCAGGCTACAATCTGGCGCTGACGGCCAATCGTGTCACAGCAGATTTTGAAATGCCAAATCGCCGTCTGATTGTGGTGGTGCTGGGTACTAAAAGTGCCGCAAAACGCGCTGATGTATCACATAAGCTGATGAATCTCGCTTATACCTATACCCGCAATGAAGTAGCGATCAAAGATCAACAGCTACTGGCTGAATTGCCTGTGATCAAATCCACCTTAAAAATGTTTAAGGTGCAAACCAAGCAACCGCAGATCATTACCACTTCTTTATATGATCAGGGCTACAGTATTGACCTGAACCAGTTTGATCAAACCCAACAGCGTGTCATGCTGAATACAGGTGATGGCGTTTTAAAAAGTATCGAGCCTTTACAGGAAACGCAAACTCATATCAATGTTGAAGTGAAAGCATCTGAACTCATTGCACCTTTGGCGACCATGATGCCTTTGGCGACTATTCAGGTTTATCAGAATAATCAGTTGATTCGTACCATTCAGATTGAGGATCATGTCGAAATTGAAGAAGCCAACCTGTTTCAGAAATTCTTTACTTGGCTACAAGGCTTATTCGGTTTGTTTTCAGACAATACGCCAAGCGTAAAGCTTTATCCTTTAGATAGATAATAGCCCTACATCTCAAGTTACTTTTCTTTAAGCTAGAAGATCTACTCGCTGATCTTCTAGCAGATTCCCTTTATCAATCTCGCTCTCCCCTTGCTTCCTCAAAGCAGCGATACTTACCTGCTCTCACAGAATTGCTACGTTTTGTAATTTGTATAACAATTTTAATCAAGACGCGTTTTAGTGCATGCCATAGTATATTTTCTCTCTATTTCTCTTATTTTTATTAAAAAAATAAACAGGTTAATCATATATGACAGCACATAAAATCGTGATTGTGGGTGGTGGTGCCGGTGGTCTGGAACTGGCAACTCAGCTGGGTGAGAGCTTGGGTAAAAGCGGCAAAGCGCAGATTGTTTTAGTCGATCAAAAACTGACGCATATCTGGAAACCGCTGCTGCATGAAGTTGCCGCAGGCACCTTAAATCCACATGAAGAAGAAACTAATTATTTTGCCCATTCAGCCGCACATCATTATGAATTTGTCTTGGGGACATTTACCGGTCTGGATCGTGAAGCGAAACAGATTGTGGTAGAAACAGAATATTTCTCCAAAAAAGCCCAAGCCAAGAAGAACCAGCGCATCGACTATGACACCCTGGTACTGGCCTTGGGTTCTACCTCGAATGACTTTAATACCGAAGGCGTCAAACAGTTCTGTCATTTTCTCGACAGCCGTCCACAAGCTGATATCTTTCAGCAGGATCTGTTGCATCTCTATTTGAATGCTCAACATGAAGCTTCGAGCCGTGAACTGAATATCGCGATTATTGGCGCCGGTGCGACTGGAGTAGAATTGGCTGCCGAGTTGGTGGAGGCCAAACACAATTTCTTTAAATATGGCTTAAACAAGGTCGATCCAAATAAAGTCAAAATTACCTTAATTGAAGCGGCGGATCGTATTTTGACTGCGCTCTCGCCGAAAGTTGCTGAACATACCATGCAACAGCTGGAAAAATTCGGTATTGAAGTCCTTACCAGTCATCGTGTGGCCAAGGTAGATGAAGACAAAATTTATTTTGCAGATGGCTCAAGTCTGGATGCCGAGATTAAAGTCTGGGCCGCAGGTATCAAAGCACCTGAAGTCTTGGCACAACTGCAAGATATGGAAAAGGACAATATTCACCGCTTGAAAGTCTTCTCCACCCTGCAAACCAAATCTGATCCAGACATTTTTGCTTTTGGTGATTGTGCTCACTGCCAGCCTGCTGCAGATGAACCGGTCTTGGGTCCACGCGCACAAGTGGCTAGCCAACAGGCCAATTTCCTGGCCAATGCCTTGAAAGCACGTGTCAATGAAGAAAGTTATTTACCGATGTTTAAATTTTCTGACAAAGGTTCACTGATTTCCTTAAGCCAGAATAAAGCCGTCGGCGAGTTGCTCGGTCAGGTCAATGTGCAAGGCTTTGTTGCCAAATCGATGTATGTTTCTTTATATCGAATTCATCAGGCGACCATTCATGGTTATGCGCATGCTGGCATTCTCACCGCAAAAGATTTTGTTACACGAAAAATTTCTCCAAAGCTGAAATTGCATTGAAATTCCAGAATTTGGCCCAATCAATGAAAAAATCGTCAACAAAATTGTCAAATTGCGTTTTTTTGCTAATTTTAGTCTACAAAAATGCAATTTCACTTTATGATGTACCCTTAAAAAATTGAATGGATCAATTAACATGACTGCTATTGCAAATAACCTCGTGGTTTCTTTCCACTACACATTGACTAACGCAGAGGGTGAAACTCTCGACCAATCTCAAGGTGAACCACTTGCCTATTTGCACGGTGCAGGTAACATCATCCCAGGTTTAGAAAATGCGTTAGAAGGCAAAACTGTAGGTGAAAAATTCACTGTAAACGTTCCTGCTGCTGAAGGTTATGGGGAATACAACCCTGACCTAGTTCAAGAAGTTCCTGCGCAAATGTTCCAAGGCGTAGACAACATTCAGGCAGGCATGCAGTTCCAAGCTCAAACTGATGACGGCGTGCAAATCGTAACTGTTAAAGCAGTTGAAGGCGACAATGTTGTGGTGGATGCTAACTTCCCACTTGCTGGTCAAGACCTGACTTTCGAAGTTGAAATCGTATCTGTTCGTGAAGCTTCTCAAGAAGAATTAGATCACGGTCACGTACACGGTGTAGGCGGTCACCAGCACTAAGATCTTTTGATCTTGAGTGAAAAAAGGCAAAGTCTGACTTTGCCTTTTTTATTGCCTGAAAATAGCCCGTAGAATATTAACCACCCAATTAGCTATAAAAAAAGCAGAGCCATTGCCCTGCCTTTCCAATCCGATCAAGATCTCCTTTTACAGGATGATCAGTGGATTATTTTTTTTGGTTATAAATCTGCATCGCTGCTGGCAATTGTTGACGCATTTGCCCAATACGCTGACTATTCGATGGATGCGTAGACAGGAAGGTTGCACCACTGCCGCCACCAAGTTTGTTCATTTTTTCCCACAGGGTAATGGCTGCATTCGGGTTATAACCTGCGCGCGCCATCAACATTAAACCGCCTTGGTCAGCACGGCTTTCCAGATTACGCGAGTATGGCAAGCCAATACCGATCTGACTACCTAATTGTGCTGCTGCAGCGCCACCTTGACCTACACCTGCTGCATTTAAGCCAATACCCAAAGCCAGATCAGTCAGGGCTTGAGCACCGATTTTCTGCTTAGAATGCTCTTCTAAGGCATGCACCATTTCATGACCCATAATCGCTGCAATTTCAGCATCGGTCAGATTCAGTTTATTCACGATACCGGTATAAAATACAACCTTACCACCTGGTGCAACAAAGGCGTTGACCTGATCAGATTTGAGCACAGCCAATTGCCACTGGAATGCTGTACCGGTTTGATTCATCTGGTTAGCAACTGGCTTCAAACGGTTAAATACATTATTAATCCGTTTATAGGTGGCTGAACTGGTATCCAGTTGGCCTTTATTGCGCGCATCATTGACCATGGCATTATAGCTTTGGCTCGCAGATGCATTTAAGGTCGCAGTATCTGCCCCTGCCATATCGGCAATGGTGGTACAACCTGATAATGTTACGACTGTAGCAGCCGCCATACTCAATAAAAGTTTATTCTTCATTATAATTTACTCCACCTTGGCTTAAGGGCAATTTACATTGTAAAAATTATAAGTGAAAGCACGCAGCAGCTAAACGCTTAATTCATTCATCTTCTTATAAATTATGTAATTTTTAAGCCAAATACTGTATCGCCAACCAATAAATCAGACAGATGATATTTAAGCCCAAGTAAACCTGACTCAGTGGTTTGATTTTCTGTTCAAGCATTTCGTCTTTACGTTTGAAATATAAAAAAGCATTTTGCAATAAAATAATAGGCACTAATACACAGGCGATAATGACACTCAGACCAATCAGCGCCGCATAAATCACTTCGGGATTTTGGGTTTGCGCACGAATAATCATCATGGCAATTGTTGGCGCCCCGCCCATCGCGAATAACAATGAATAAAACATGGTCGCCGATATATTTTTTTGCATCCTGCAGCTCATTTTTCTTTCTTTATATACCGCTATGTTAAAGCACATCACGCTACATTACCGATGCAACTTTAGTCTTGAAATAGCTGCATAAATTCAGGATATAAAAAAACCCATCCGGAAATGGGTTTTTATCATTCAAGCTTTAATCAAATGAAGATTAAGCATCAAACGGGTGGCGAAGAACAATCGTTTCTTCACGGTCTGGACCTGTTGAAATGATGTCGATTGGACATTCAATCAATTGCTCAAGACGTTTTACATAGTTCAATGCAGCTTCTGGCAATTGATCCAGTGATTTCGCACCGAAAGTTGACTCAGACCAGCCTGGCATAGTTTCGTAAATCGGTTTTAAAGTTTCGAATGCAAGCGCATCAGAAGAACCGACACAACCAGAATCTGCAGCTTCATAACCCACACAGATTTTCACTTCTTCTAAACCGTCAAGAACGTCAAGTTTAGTCAGGCAAATACCAGAAAGTGAGTTTACGTCAACTGAACGGCGTAGGATTTCAGCATCGAACCAGCCACAACGACGTTGACGGCCAGTAGAGGCACCAAATTCATTACCAATCGTACCGAGGTGTTTACCAATCGCATCACCCGTGTCATTTGCAGCGTCATACACCAACTCAGTTGGGAATGGACCTGCACCTACACGCGTTGTATACGCTTTGGTAATACCCAGTACATAGTCAAGATGCAAAGGACCCAGACCTGAACCAGAGCTTACGCCACCAGCAGTGGTATTCGAAGAAGTCACATACGGATATGTACCGTGGTCAACGTCAAGAAGTGAACCTTGCGCGCCTTCGAACATGATGTTGTCACCGTTTTTACGGTAGTTATGCAATTCAGTGGTCACATCCACAACCAGTGGCGCAACAACTTTACGCCATTCGTCGCAAAGTGCCAGCACATCTTCCAATTTAACTGCTTCAACACCGTAGTATTCAGTCAGCTGGAAGTTATGGTAGTCCAGAAGTTCAGTTAACTGAGCAGTAAGATGTTCACCACCACGTACTAGGTCAGCAACACGTACTGCGCGACGTGCTACTTTGTCTTCGTATGCAGGACCGATACCACGACCTGTCGTACCAATCTTCGCATTACCACGTTTTTTCTCACGCGCCTGATCAAGTGCGATGTGGTTCGGAAGAATCAATGGACAGTTTGGAGAAATGCGTAAACGTTCTTTAACAGGAACGCCTTCTTTTTCAAGAATGTCCATCTCTTTGATGAGCGCTTCAGGAGAAAGAACAACACCGTTACCAATTAAGCACAATACGTTTTCACGTAAAATACCTGATGGAATGAGGTGTAAGACAGTTTTCTTACCACCAACCACAAGAGTGTGACCTGCGTTATGTCCGCCTTGATAACGAACTACCGCTGCCGCTTGATCTGTGAGCAGGTCGACGATTTTACCTTTACCTTCGTCGCCCCATTGGGTACCAAGTACCACAACATTCTTGCCCATAATAGCCTCATTACATCATGCTGTTAAAGTTGAAAGCCCCGCTCAGCGACATGAACACTGAGCCAAGCAGTTAAATCGTTTTGACTGTCCACTCACCATTTGCATTCACCAGCTGGTGCGTCGCATATGGAATCGAGTTTAAATCATCATTACCCAGTAACTGAATTACACTTAAGCCTTGTGCACGAATATTCTGAATTGCATTCAGAAGTTCTGCATCAGTGCCTTTAGGTGCAACCACGACCTGTACCGCATCAAACTGGCCTGCGCTTAAAGCATATAAGTCACAAGAGAAACCGGTTGCCGGACGCGCACGGCCAAAATGTTCACCAATGCCATCATAACGGCCACCTTGTGCCAGTGCAGCTGCACGGTTCGGTGCATAGACTGCATACATCAAGCCAGTATGATAATGGTATGAACGTAATTCAACCACATCAATACCAATACTCAAGTTTGGCCAACGGGTTTGAACTTCGTCTTTGGTGGTTTGCAAGACATTAAAAGCCTGCGTAAATGCTGGATTTGCCAACACTTCAGCACTTAAATGCGCTTGTAATGCATCCAGGTCGCTGGCATAGCGTCCAAGTGCATAGAAATCCTGACCAAATTTCAGGTCTGCCGTGAATTCTTCTAATTCTGGCAAAGCCTTACGCTGGTATAAATCAGATAATTGCTGTTCAGCGACTTTGTTTAAGCCGGCTTGAGCCACCAGACTGCGGAATAAACCCACATGACCTAAGTCCAGATGAATACCATCTGCCAGACCTGTTTCCTGAATCAGACTGATCATCAAGTCGACCATTTCTACATCGGCATCGATGCTGTCTGAACCAAATAGCTCCGCACCTAACTGTAGTGGCGCACGCGAAGTGTTAAAACCGCGAGGCTTGGTATGCAGAACGGTTCCTGCATAGCAGTAACGTGCTACACCTTCCACTGGATGTACATGCGCATCAATACGAGCCACTTGTGGTGTCATATCGGCACGCACACCAAGCAAACGACCAGAAAGCTGATCGATTACTTTAAAAGTGGCTAAGTCTAAATCTTGATTCGATTCTGAGAGAGAAGATAGAGATTCGATGTATTCAATGAATGGCGTGTACACCAGCTGATAACCTCGAGATGCAAGGAAATCCAGTGATTTACGGCGCAGACTTTCAATAACTTGCGCTTGTTCTGGTAATACATCAGCTACACCATCAGGTAATAACCATGTCTCTGAAATGGGCATGTTGTAAACCTAAATTCTTGTCAGCGCGGAACGAATCCGCATAAAAAAATCGGGAGCACACCCGATTTCTCCTAGTCTAGCACGATAGTTTTGGCTGTGCATCGCAAATTTTATAATTTTCGCTACCTGATGAAATCAACAACAATTGTGTCAACTATCAGCGTTTTAATGCACATTTAAAACAAATAGCATGACAAAATCCGGCATTAAACCAAAGGCAATGCAGTCGTGCTTTTAACCGTTTGCAATGGAATTTCAGTTTTTACACTTTGAATGCAGGGAATTTGGGTTAAATGATGAATCTGAAATTTACGATAGGCATCCAGATCAGCCACCACAATTCTTAAAAAGAAATCACAATCGCCTGCCATTAACTGGCACTCGACGACTTCTGGCATTTCCTTGATCGCTTCGACAAATTGATCGACCACAGCAGCTTCTTGAGACTTGAGCCAGACGCGTGCAAACACGCTCATCGCCAAATTGACCTTTTGTGGATTCAGCAGTGCGACATATTGCTCAATCACGCCATTATCTTCCAGCTGTTTTACCCGTCTTAAACAGGGTGACGGTGACAAGCCAATTAATTGAGCCAGTTCATTATTTTGCAGTTTTCCATTCTTTTGCAGCTCATGCAAAATGCGTTTATCTATTTGATCCATGTCTATGCCTTGGCATTTAAAACCTCTTAAATTTAATTTAGCGCAATTTAATTTCAAATAAAACTCAAATCTCTTTCACTACAACAGCAAATAGCCTGAATATCGCCATAAAATATGGTCTAGTTTTGCAGTACCCAGGTCATTTCCATGCTTTTGTTCAGACAAAGCACCGCAGCAATAGTTGCCCCTACCGATTTCAGTGAATTTCAACGTGGCATGAAAGATTCTATTCCCATGCTTTTAGGGATTATCCCCTTTGCGCTGGTACTGGGTGCGACGGCAGTACAGAAGAATTTCAGCTTGCTCGAAGTGCCATTACTGACCGGTTTGAACTTTGCCGGCGGTTCTGAATTTACCATTCTGGAAGTCTGGAGCAGTCCACCAAATTTACTCATGCTGATGTTCATTACCTTTCTGGTAAATAGCCGGCATCTGTTGATGGGCGCCAGTTTGGTTCCGTATTTAAAGCATCTTCCGAATCTTAAAGTTTTTCCGGCGCTGTTTTTTATGGTCGATGAAAGCTGGGCACTCGGTCTGGCTGATGCACAAAGGAAACAGGCGCAACTGGGTTATCGTGCTGCGTTTAGCATGCCTTATTATGCCGGCCTGTGTTTTTGCCTGTACTTGATGTGGGTCGGATTTACCACACTCGGGGCCATGCTTGGACCTGTATTAGGCGACATCAACCGTTTTGGTTTTGATATGGCCTTTCCTGCTGTATTTCTGGTGTTACTAAGAAGTATGTGGAAAGGTTTTGAGGCTGCCCGGCCATGGCTGGTCAGTTTAGTCTGTGCGGCTTTGGCTTATTTATATTTACCTGCGGGCTGGTATGTGCCAATTGGTGCCTTATCTGGAATCGCTTCGGCATTTTTCCTGATTCAAGAGGATCAAACATGATCCAGATGAGTACCTTAGTGGCCATTAGCCTGATTGCTGCGACCACTTATTTAACCCGGATCTTGGGCTATGTCTTATTAAAAAACAAAACGCTGACACAGCGTCAGCGAAAAATTCTGGAAGTAGTCCCCGGCTGCGTGCTGATTTCAGTGATTGCACCCTATTTTGTACGCGACCATCCTGCAGACCTGATCGCCTTGGCTTTAACGCTATTTGCCGCTACACGTTTTGGATTATTACCGACCGTCGCCATCAGTATGGTTTCTGCTGCAATTTTAAGAATTTTAATAATCTAACGCTAGAAAAACCCCTTTAAATGATCTCTAAAGGGGTTTTGTTTATTTCTGTGGATCAACCACTTTGGTCAGCAAACTGACCAGTTCGGCATTTTGCAATTCAACCTGCTGAAGTTTGGCTGTGGTCTGATCCAGCACTTCCTGCTGCACATGCATTTTTTTGGCTAGATCCTGCATGATTTCCAGGGTCTTTTTTAAATTTTCTTCCAGATGCACGATTTTTTCTTCGACTGGCACGCCTTCCACGCTACGTGGCTCATCACTCTGATTAAACTGCAGCCAGATCAGAAAAATTACCGCCAAAGTCAGCAGTATAATAAATCCCCAAACCACCATCATGTGCTTGCTCTTATTTCATTTTATTGTCTTTATCTTAACGAAAAATGCTGCAGATAACGTAAATAATTCAGCCTCAATTCCTGATTTTCGATCAATTACCGGCAAATTCTCTTAAAACATGGCTTGCAGAATATTTATAGGAAAGAAAAAAGCACCGTGTCTTGGTGCTTTTGAGGTTTAGATAACCCGAACTTAATGAAATGATTCACATAAATCCAGTAGACGGTTGGCATAGCCCCACTCGTTATCGTACCAGGCAAAAACCTTAGCTTGATGCCCGACCACCAGAGTCTGGGTCAGATCAACAATCAGTGAATACGGGGAATGATTAAAATCACTCGATACCAAGGGCTCGTCCGTTACCGACATAATTTCGGCAAAATCCTGCCGGGCAGCCTTAATCAGAACTTCATTTAACTTGTGATCGGTAATCGGCGACTGGGAGACAAAGGTCAAATCAATCGCGGCCACATTAATGGTTGGCACCCGAATCGAATAACCATCAATACGATCTTCCATTTTTGGCATGACACGCTTTAAGGCACCGAGTGCGCTCGAAGTGGTCGGAATGATGTTATGGCCCGAGGCACGTGCACGTCGCAAATCACGATGTGCATGATCCAGTACCGACTGATCCGCCGTAACAGCATGGATTTCGGTCATCAGGGCGCTACTGATGCCAAATGCATCATCAATAATTTTGACCAGTGGCACCAAAGCCTGCGTAGTACAAGAAACACTGGAAATGATCTGGTCCGATGCTTTGACTTCATGATGATTGACACCATAGACAATTGCGGCATCGACCGTATCAAAAGGTGCCGCGCCAATAATCACACGTTTCGCCCCTGCGCCAATATGCTGGGTCGCGGCTTCACGAGAACGGAATAGCCCAGTACATTCAAGCACTACATCTACCGTCAAGTTTTGCCAAGGCAACTTAGCCGGATGCGACTCACACAAAACCTGTACTTTTAATGCAGTATCTTTATAGCTGATATGCATATAGATATGTTCAGCATCATAGCTGAGATCCACCTGCCCCGGAAAACGGCCATGGGTCGAGTCATATTTAAATAGATGGATCAGGGTTTCAACATCGGCAATATCGTTAATGGCAACGATTTCAAAATTAAAATCTTTCGGATTTTCAAACCATGCGCGCAGTACATTCCGTCCAATACGCCCAAATCCATTGATTGCCACTCGTTGCATGACTCGACCTTTTATATGCCTATTTTAAAACTCTTCTATGTTAAAGGATTTCTGGCGCCGTACATTAAAAAACTTCAGAGAAAATACTGATTTTCGATTATTTTATTTCTGATCCATCCGTCTGTATCTGGGTCATTTAAAATTCCAGTTATTTTTAATGTGATGGATATCCACGAATTCTACTGTGGGAAAATTCAATTTAATTATTCAGCGAAAAACCTGAGTAAATAAATCCTTCGCAATTGGTTTTAAAATGATTGGTGCATACTGCTTTTTCCGTTATAATTTGGCGTTTTAAATTTTTAAGCCCCGCATTGCAGCAGAGCTCTTATATGCTTGTCAGACTGTGGTGTTTTAGCCAAATCGGAAATTATGGAGTGACTTGGTTGTGAGTACTCGTTTTATGACATCAGCTGAAATTCGTGAAGCATTTTTGCGTTACTTTGAATCGCAAGGGCATACACGTGTCGCGTCGAGTTCTCTAGTACCTGCCAATGACCCAACTTTGCTGTTCACCAATGCTGGTATGAACCAGTTTAAAGATTGCTTCTTAGGTCTAGAAAAACGCGATTATGTACGTGCAGTGTCATCACAAAAATGCGTGCGCGCAGGTGGTAAGCACAATGACCTGGACAATGTGGGTTATACAGCACGTCACCACACTTTCTTTGAAATGTTGGGTAACTTCTCCTTTGGTGATTACTTCAAACGTGATGCGATCAAATTTGCTTGGGACTTTTTGACTAACGAAGAATGGCTTGGTCTTCCTAAAGATAAACTCTATGCAACCGTTTACCACACCGATGATGAAGCCTTTGACATCTGGAACAAAGAAATCGGTCTAGATGCATCTCGCATCATCCGTATTGGTGACAACAAAGGCGGTCAATACGCATCTGATAATTTCTGGGCAATGGGTGACACCGGTCCTTGTGGTCCATGTTCTGAAATCTTCTTTGACCATGGCGATCACATCTGGGGTGGCCTACCGGGTTCTCCTGAAGAAGATGGTGACCGTTTCATTGAAATCTGGAATAACGTTTTCATGCAGTTCAACCGTACTGCTGATGGCGTGTTACACCCTCTTCCAGCGCCTTCTGTGGATACAGGGATGGGCTTGGAGCGTATTTCTGCAGTTTTACAGCACGTCAACTCAAACTACGAAATCGATTTATTCCAGCATTTACTTAAAGCTGCGGCTGAAATTATTGGTCTGGATACTACAGCGCTTGAAGCTGAAGCTGCTGAGAAAGGCACACCAGTTCAGTATCCTGCTTCATTGAAAGTCGTTGCGGACCATGCACGTTCATGTTCATTCTTGATCGCTGATGGCGTAAATCCATCGAATGAAGGCCGTGGTTATGTACTACGTCGTATTATCCGTCGTGCAGTACGTCATGGTAACAAATTAGGCGCAACAGGTTCGTTCTTCCACAAAATGTTGAAGCCACTGATCGAAGTGATGGGCGATGCATACCCTGAACTTGCTGCTCAACAAGCACGTATCGAAGCACAACTTCTTAAAGAAGAAGAACAATTTGCCAAAACACTTGAGCAAGGTTTGAAATTGCTTGAAGGTGAATTGGCACAGTTAAAAGGTTCTGTGATTCCGGGTGAAGTAGTATTTAAACTTTACGACACTTACGGCTTCCCGACAGACTTGACTGCAGATATCGCACGTGAACGTGACTTAACTATTGATGAAGCTGGTTTCGAAACTGAAATGGCTGCACAGCGTCAACGCGCACGTGATGCAGGTAAATTCGCGATCGACTACAACAGCGTAGTTAAAGTTGAAGGCGAAACTCAGTTTGATGGTTATGACGCAACTGCAGGTGAAGGTCAAATCATCGCAATCTACAAAGATGGCGAGCAAGTTGATGAAGTGTTTGAAGGCGATGAAGCACTGATCGTACTCAACCAAACACCTTTCTACGCAGAAAGCGGCGGTCAAATCGGTGATACAGGTATCTTTAAAAACGATACTGGTATTTTCGAAGTTCAAGATACCAAAAAATCTGGTGGCGCATTTGTACACCAAGGTATCGTGACGATGGGTAACTTGAAAGTTACTCAAAATGTAGAAGCAACAGTAAAAGCAGATATTCGTGCAGCAACTGCGCGCAACCACTCTGCGACTCACCTGCTACATGCTGCGTTACGTCAAATTTTAGGTTCACATGTACAGCAAAAAGGTTCATTGGTTGCATCTGATGTGTTACGTTTTGACTTTGCCAATGACCAACCTGTAAGCTTTGAACAGCTGCAAGAAATTGAACGTTTAGTCAATGCTGAAGTGATTGCCAATACTGCGGTGTCTACTGAACTTCTGGATATCGAGTCTGCGAAAGCTAAAGGCGCGATGATGCTGTTTGGCGAGAAATACGGTGACGAAGTACGTGTACTGTCTATGGGTTCAGTGATTGAAGAGAAAAACTTCTCAATCGAACTTTGCGGTGGTATTCACGTAAAACGTACCGGTGATATCGGTCTGTTCAAAATCACCTCTGAAGGTGGTGTGGCAGCCGGTGTACGTCGTATTGAAGCAGTAACAGGCACTAAAGCAGTTGAAGTTGCGCAAAAAGCCGATCGCGATATCAATATGATTAACGGTTTGCTCAAAGCACAAAAAGACCAGACTTTAGAAAAAGTTGAAGCGTTGGTTGATACTGCATCGAGCTTGCAGAAACAGATCGAACAACTCAATCAAAAACTTGCTAGCCTGCAAGCCGGTGAACTTCTAAGCCAAGTTCAAAGCATTGCAGGTCGTGCAACCTTGATTACAACTGTTGAAAACATGGATGCGAAAGCACTTCGCAACCTGCACGACGGTGTGAAATCAAAATTAGAAAATGCAGTGATTGTTCTTGCAGGTGTAGAGGGTGACAAGGTGAGCTTGATCGCATCTGTGGCAAAAGACTTTACTGCTTCTATTAAAGCAGGTGACATCATCAAACATTTAGCGAATGAGCTAGGTGGTAAAGGTGGTGGTAAACCTGACTTGGCACAAGGTGGCGCGCCACTTAACGAGAAGTTTGCTCCAGTGATGGCAGATTTAACTGCCTGGCTTGCAGCAAAATAAAACTTCAATTTTGTGTAACTGACCCTGATAGGTACATCAGGGTCATGGCTTATATGGAACAACTATGGCATTAATCGTTCAAAAATATGGCGGTACCTCTATGGGTACTCCCGAGCGCATTTTAAATGTTGCTCGTCGTGTAAAGCGCTGGCATGACCACGGCCACAAGGTAGTGGTAGTGGTATCAGCAATGAGTGGCGAAACCAATCGTCTACTTGCTTTAGCGAAGGCCATTACCGAAACCCCTGACCCACGTGAACTAGACCAAATGGTATCTACGGGTGAACAGGTTACGATTTCTATGTTAGCAATGGCGCTGAACTCAATTGGAGTTGAAGCAAAATCACTAACAGGTCGCCAGGTTGGCATGAAAACCGACAGCTCATTCAATAAGGCACGTATCGAATCCATTGATACTGAAGTCCTGAACTCAAATCTGGATGCAGGCCGCGTACTTGTGGTTGCCGGTTTCCAGGGTTTTGATGAACATGGCAATACCACTACTTTAGGGCGTGGCGGTTCTGATACTTCAGGTGTTGCAATTGCTGCCGCACTCAAAGCAGATGAATGCCAGATTTATACCGACGTTGACGGTGTATATACCACCGATCCACGTGTTGCACCAAAAGCAAAAAAAGTTGATCGTATTTCATTTGAAGAAATGCTTGAGATGGCGTCACTCGGTTCTAAAGTCCTGCAAATTCGTTCAGTTGAATTCGCTGGTAAATACCAGGTACCTTTACGCGTATTATCAAGCTTCGACAATGACAACGATGGCGCATTCGACGAAGAGTTTAAGCAAAACGTTGGTACACTTATTACGACTGAATTGGAAGACAACATGGAACAGCCAATTATCTCCGGTATCGCATTTAACCGTGACGAAGCAAAACTAACTATTTTAGGTGTGCCTGACGAACCGGGTATTGCTTCTAAAATTTTGTGCCCGATTGGTGATGCCAATGTTGAAGTGGATATGATTATCCAGAACGTTGAAGAAGATGGTACAACTGATTTCACTTTTACGGTAAACCGCGGCGAATTAAATAAAGCCAAAGCTATTCTTGAAGCAACTGCTCAAGAAATTGGTGCGCGTGAAGTTGCGACCCGTTCAGATATCGTAAAAGTATCAATTGTCGGTGTTGGCATGCGTTCTCATGCAGGTGTAGCAAGCAAAATGTTTACAGCATTGGCAGATGAAGGTATTAACATCCTGATGATCTCGACGTCTGAAATCAAGATTTCTGTGATCATTGAAGAAAATTATCTTGAACTTGCGGTTCGTTCATTGCATACCGCATTCGGTTTAGACCGTGAACAAGGCGAATCTAGCGCACGTGCTTAAGCGTTAAGATAGAATATTGTCATTGTTTGACAGTATTTTATAAAAGTCTACAAAAATGCAGAGCCACTATAGTTTTTTTTATAGTGGCTCTGTTATATTAAGCCTGAGGATTTTTAACCAGCTGAGATAGATTAAAATCTTTCACCCAGATGACAGAATTTCTATCCAGATCTTATTTTGTAATTTTTGGTTGTGCTTTTTGTTTTATATTCAATAGATTGCAGGTTTTGCATTTTGCAAGGAGAAAAACATGCTGATTCTGACTCGACGCGTCGGGGAAACTTTAATGATTGGTGATCAAGTCAGTGTGACTGTGCTTGGTGTAAAAGGTAACCAGGTTCGTATCGGGGTAAATGCTCCGAAAGAAGTCTCTGTGCACCGTGAAGAGATTTACCAGCGTATCCAGCATGAACGTGCAATGCATGAACATCTTCAACATATCGATCAAGATTACCAACCTTCTTATGAAGACGATAGCCAGACACAAAATAACTTTAACCGT
The DNA here is from genome assembly GCF_056642055.1 of Acinetobacter sp. 129952. The sequence continues at coordinate 248,818 of NZ_JBWVSU010000004.1, forward strand.
TAATGTTTGTGCGAAGAATAAAGCGGCTTTTGAGCCGCTTTAAATTTGTCTAAATTTTATACAAAAATATTAAATACTTAGATAATTTAAATAAGACTTAAAGTTCTGCACCCTGCTGTAATGCTGCAATCACCTTTTTTACTGGCCCAAAACTGCGACGATGCTCATCAATCACGCCATGTAAGGCAATCGCTTCAAAATGTGCCTTGGTCGGATAACCCTTGTGCTTGGCAAAGCCAAATTGCGGATGCTTCTGGTCCATCTCGATCATCTGATGATCACGGGTTACTTTCGCCAGAATACTGGCTGCTGAAATTTCAGCATGCAGTGCATCACCACCCACCACGGCATCACAGCTCATAGCAAGGCCCTGTGGAATCTTGTTGCCATCGACCAATACATGCTCAGGCTGAACTGGCAAAGCTTCTACAGCACGGCGCATGGCCAGCAAAGAAGCTTGCAAAATATTATGTTCATCAATCTCTGCCGCAGAAGCCTCAGCAATGGCCCATGCCAGCGCTTTTTCCTGAATCTCGATAAAAAGTTTTTCACGCTTCTTTTCAGTGAGTTTTTTAGAATCATTTAAACCCTCAATCGGGTTGTTCGGATCCAAAATAACTGCCGCAGCGACGACTGAACCGACTAATGGCCCACGCCCTGCTTCATCTACACCAGCAATCTTCATGTCTATTTTTCCATAAAAAATAGGCTGAACCAGTCAGCCTATTTCAATTTAATCTTGGCTTAGTTTACAGCTTCAGCCACACAAGCGTTAATGGTTTTTGCAACCACATTGCCGACAATCGTCGCACGTGCTGCCGGGTCAATTGCTGCAGTCGCCAAATCTACCGCTGTTACACTTTGTGGCGCTTTTTCACTGACACAGCCACAAATTTCAGTCTGGATATTCTGCTTTTGGGTCGTAGTCATTAGACGTGTAGCTGTTTGCCATGCTGGAATATTATTCAGCTCAGTCGTACATTTTGCATTGATCGCGATTTTAAGCGCAGCCCCACCCAGCTGTTGAGTCGTGGTTTGCGTTTCAGGGCTGCCTGTTGTTGCACAAGCAGATAAAACCAAAGTAAGCGGAGCAAGTGCAGCCAATAATTTTTTCACAGATCTGTTCCTTGTTTATTCATATATGAAGCGTGACGCTATTGTGCCGAAATTCACCTGAATAAGAAATCTATAAATCATCCTGAATGTTTAATCTGCACCCAGCCATTTCAATAGATGTTGCATGAAAGCCACCATAGCGTTGCAGATTTGGAATTGCTGGGCTGATTCGCCCTTTGCTAAGGTGCATCCATCTTTGAGGGCAATCGAAAATCACATGGAAAAAGTACAATATTACACGCGCACGGCACAATGGTTGCACTGGATCATGGCAGTTATCTTTATTGCGGCCTGGCTGATTGGTTTTTATAGTGGGAATTTTTTAAGTTATGAGGTCGATGGCAGCTTTAAAGGCGATGTCATCACCCTGCATAAAAATATCGCCACCACCATTATTTTCCTACTGGTTGTGCGAATTTTCTGGCGTTATACCCATCCTGCCCCTGAACTACCGGACACTATGTCACCCCGGATGAAAACTTTGGCACATGCAGGTCATCTGGCTTTGTATTTTATGCTGATTGCTCTACCTGTCACCGGCTGTTTATATAGCTGGAGTCTGGGCTATCCAGCACCAGTGCTATATTTATTTAACCTGCCGGCACTGATTGCAGAAAATCCGGCTGTAACCGCGGTCGTAAAACCCCTACATATCTGGCTTTCCTGGGCAGTTGGCTTACTTTTAGTTGGACATATTTTCGCAGCACTGAAACATCATTTTATCGATAAAGATCATGTACTCAACAGCATGACCCGACAATCCAAATCTTCTAAAAAATAATCTGCAAAACCACACTCAATCAGCTTTCATTGCAAAACTGATTTTATTTTAAGAACTCGGTCATGCAGCCTTTCAGACTGTTTGCAATAGCCTGTTGCGTGAGTTTTGACTTTACTTCTTTATCCAGAGTCGCTTTCAGTAAAGTGCTTGCCGGAATATCCTTGAGTGCATGCTCACCTACACATGAACAGACATTCTGTTCAAGTTCAGCTTTATTTTTGTCCTGCATAAAATAGGTCGAGGCAGTCCAGAATTTAGATGCTTTCAATTCTTTTGCACATTGGTATTCAATCACGGGTTTTAAAGTACGCTGTGTCAAAGTCATATCCGCATTTGAGCAAGCAGATATCAACACGCTACTGATGAGCAGAATTATATTTTTCAATTTCATATCCATCTATAAAAACAAAGGCAGAGCGAACCCTGCCTTTTATTTAAAAACTTAAACCAGGGCACGGATCTGGTTGATCCATTGCTCTTTTTCAGTATCGGTAATAAAAGAGGCTTCAAATGAGTTAATGGCCAACTGCTTGAGTTCCTCATTGCTTAAATCCAGTGCTTCAGCAATGGCAATAAAATTGTCATTCATATAACCACCAAAATAAGATGGATCATCTGAATTGACTGTAACGTGCACGCCTTGTTGCAAGAGGCGACGGATATTATGCTGCTGCATATCATCCACGACGCAGAGTTTCAGGTTTGACAATGGGCAAACTGTCAGTGGCATCTTCTCTGCAATCAGGCGCTGCATTAACGCCAGATCCTCTTCAGAGCGTACACCATGATCGATACGATTCACTTTCAGCAAATCTAAAGCTTCCCAGACATAAGCTGCCGGGCCTTCCTCACCTGCATGCGCTACAACCAAGAAACCTGCTTCACGTGCTTTAGCAAAGACACGCTCAAACTTTGAAGGTGGATGCCCTACTTCACTTGAGTCCAGACCGACCGCAATAATCTGGTCTTTATAAGGTAAGGCCTGTTCCAGTGTTGCAAAAGCAGCCTCTTCACTTAAATGACGCAAGAAACACATAATCAGATGTGAACTGATACCAAGTTTAGTTTTGGCATCATCACAGGCTTTTTGCAAGCCGTTGATCACGGTTGAAAAAGCAACGCCACGGTCGGTATGGGTTTGTGGATCAAAGAACATTTCAGTATGCACGACCCGGTCTTCAGCACATTTTTCAAAATACGCCCAAGCCAGATCATAAAAATCCTGTTCATGAATCAATACAGCTGCACCAGCATAATAAATATCCAGGAACGACTGAAGATTATGAAAGTTATACGCCTGTTTAACTTCTTCAACAGATTTATACGGGATGGCAATTTTATTACGCTGAGCGATCGCAAACATTAGCTCAGGCTCAAAAGTGCCCTCAATATGAACATGAAGCTCAGCTTTTGGCAAAGCTCGAATCAACTCAAGACGGTTCATCGCTTCTCCTCATGAAACCTAAAATAATAAAAAAAGGGTGCAAACTGAGTTTACACCCTTTCCAAATCTAGAAAAATTAGCCGCCAAATAGTGCGAATTTAAGCGTCCATAGTACTGCAATAATCCAGACCATATACGGTACAGTTGATGCCTTACCGGTTAACAATTTGATCAGTGCATAGCTAATGAAGCCCATCGCAATACCATCCGCAATCGAATAGGTAAATGGCATAAATACAATGGTTAAAAATGCAGGGACTGCTTCTGTAATATCTTCCCAGTCAATATGCACGATACCTTGAATCATTAAGACACCGACAAATAACAGCGCTGGCGCTGTTGCAAAGCTTGGTACAGACTGTGCCAATGGAGCCAGGAACAAACAGGCAACAAACAGGATACCGACTACAACAGCAGTTAGACCTGTACGGCCACCGGCTGCTACGCCTGCAGAAGATTCAATGTATGGCGTAGTTGAAGATGTACCCAGCGCTGCACCTGCAACAATTGCAGAAGAGTCCGCAAAAAGTGCTTTTTTCAAACGCGGCAGTTTGCCATCTTTCAACAAGCCTGCACGGTGTGAAACACCTACAAGCGTACCGGTTGAGTCGAATAAATCGACCAGGAAGAAGACAAAAATCACGCCAATTAAACTGGCAGTGAACAGACCTTCAAAGCTCATTTGCATAAATGTGGGTGCAATCGATGGCACTGCGCCAACCACACCTTTAAATTCACTCAGACCCAATGCTGCTGAAATACCGGTTAACACCAAAATACTGATGATGATCGCACCACGCACTTTAAAGTGATGCATCACAACAACCAGAAGGAAACCAAATAATGCAAGCAAAACCGATGGTTGTTTTAAATCGCCCAAACCTACCAACGTAGCAGGATTATCCACAATCAGGCCGGCATTTTTCAAAGCAATCAGCGCAAGGAATAAGCCAATACCACCACCGATGGCCAGTTTCAGCGACATTGGAATCGCATTTACAATGGCTTCACGGATTTTGAACATGCTGATCGCAATAAACACAAGACCGGAGATAAACACAGCCCCGAGTGCTGTTTGCCAAGGCACACCCATTCCCAAACAGACGGAATAGGTAAAGAAGGCATTTAAGCCCATGCCTGGTGCAAGTGCAATTGGATAATTTGCAATCAAGCCCATGACTAAACAGCCAATCGCGGCTGCAAGACAGGTTGCTACAAAGACAGCCCCATGATCCATCCCCGTTTCGGACAAAATCATCGGATTGACAATAATGATGTAACACATCGTTAAGAATGTTGTCACACCAGCAAGAACTTCTGTACGGAAACTGGTTTTGTTTTCACTCAGTTTAAACAGACGTTCAAGCATACTTTCTGAAGATGGATTAGGAGTCGTCATGACCTAGCCCCTATTGAGTAAACTTTATGCTTTAAGCAAGCCGTCAAATAAATGAAATTTTATAAAAAAATTCATCAATTTTAAGGATGTGTTAGCAACGAATATGCCAGCATAGCCATTTGACGGGTTAAAATGTTGGAACAGCTTACAGCCCCAGGGCTATGCTATAAAAACCCAAAAAAAATCTAAACAAAAAAGCTGCATAACCTTTATGCAGCTTTATTTTCTCGATTTAAATCAAATGCTTAACAAGATGAATTCTGCTTCATCCTGATCGTTGGCAAATTATAACACATTGATTTCTTATTGCTTATTTGATTTTACACTTTATTAGAAATTAATATATTCCAGGTGAATATTTAAAAAATTTTATTATATTTATTATGGTTTTAATTTTATTAATCCAGCCCAATTGGCGGGAGGAAGATATATAACCTGCTTAATGTCGATGCCGATTGGATTCCAGCAATTTGCTTGAATCACGTCCATCGTTCAAGACATGACGGATCTTTTCATATTTTCTGATTTCTGACTGTTTATGGACACAAAATCCTAATAAACTGATCATTAAGGCAAAAACAGGGATAGCATATATTTTCATTTTTATTATGCTGCTTTGTAACACTATGCAATTATGCTAACAAAAAACCTAACAAACTTGTGACATAGTTTACATTTAACCCGATAGAAGGCATTTATTTATCTTCTAAAGATTAGGGTCTGTTGACATTTACTGTTTATAATTAACCCTATAAAGGTAGCCATAAAAATATACAGGCTAAAGCAACAGAACTTTGATAATTTCTTTTGAGCTTGTCATATCGA